>NZ_JAPEHY010000002.1:0-234976 GCF_028823715.1 Shewanella sp. K8 | reverse complement strand
CATCCAAGCCCGTAAGCCGACGCAGAGCACACATGGGACTTGTTCGCACCTTCCTTAATGTGTCTTGCGGGCTATCATGCTGTCGATGGACAGTTTACCGGCGCCAGAAATCGCCAGGGATACAGTGGCGGCCAGCAATGCCAGACCAAACTCGTAACCGTTGTTGGACATAAATAAGCCGTTGTCCAGGTGCACTGTGACTATCGCCATCAACATGGTGAATGCCAACACCGCGGAAGTGGGGCGAATCAACAGACCTATGATAAGCAGCAGACCACCGAAAAATTCACTGGAGCCGGCCATCAGTGCCATCAAATATCCGGGAGTCAGGCCGATAGAGGCCATCCATTGTCCTGTGCCTTCCAGGCCGTAACCGCCGAACCAGCCAAAGAGCTTCTGGGCGCCGTGAGCCATAAAAGTGATACCTATAGGCAGGCGCAGCGCCAGAGGAGCGAAACCGGCATCGGTGCGGAGCAGTTTAATAATCAGGTCTTTCATCATGGTGTCCTCAATGAATTTGAATAGGGTGGATAGGCTTTCCTGTCCAGTTGCTGTGCAGTTTATCCTTGACCTTTGTGGCTGAAAATCGGAACATTTTGATATTTAATTTCAAAAAAATTGAAAATAGGTTTTGTCATGCACTCTGTCATTAGCCTGGATGCACTTAAAGTATTGGATGCTATAGATAAAAAAGGTAGTTTTTCGGCAGCGGCCGAGGCGCTTTTCAAGGTGCCATCTGCCTTGACCTATCAGGTTCAAAAGCTGGAGAGCGAGCTGGGAAGCAGATTATTTGAACGTAAGGGCACTCGGGCTCAACTTACCGAAGTGGGGCGTTTGGTGTTGACCCAGGGGCGGGAGATCCTGGCGGCCACCGCCCGGCTTGAGGATGCCGTGAGGCAATTGGAAACCGGCTGGGAGGCGCAACTGACACTGGCGCTGGATACCGTCTTGCCACAGGCGCCGCTGCTTTCATTAATCAAAGAATTCACCGAGCTGGGTAAGCAGCTCACCGTCAGTGTGACCCATGAGGCCCTTGGCGGCGGCTGGGATGCGCTTTATTCCAACCGCGCCGATATCGCCATAGGCGTCACAGGTGAATTGCCAAGAGGTCAGTATGAACTGCAAAAGCTTGGTGAGCTGGAGTTTGTGTTTGTTGTGGCGCCTGAGCATCCCTTGGCGCAATTTGACACTGAGATAGCTTCTGAAGCCTTGTTGCAATTTCCATCCATCATAGTGGCCGATACCTCGCGCTCCTTGAGTCAGCGCTCCAGTGGGGTGTTTGACAGTCGCCAGCTTATCCGGGTGTCGTCGATGGAAGCCAAGATCACCGCACAGAAGATGGGAATAGGGGTGGGCTTTCTGCCTGTGCATTTGATCCGGGAGGCCTTGGCCAAAGGTGAGTTGGTGCAGCGCGAAGTGGCCTTGCCCAGGCCTTCACTGCCCATCTATATGGCCTGGCGAAAAGGGGAGATGGGAAAGGCGCTTGGCTGGTTTGCCGAGCGCCTGCAAGGCAGTGACTTTGGCTTATAAAGCAGTTTATAACGTGGTTTATGAAGCGGTTTATAAAATGGCTTATAACCTGGGTTTAGCATGCAGGCTGATGACCTTGAATGGTTGCTTTGTCAGCAAAAGGGGCGAGGCAAAACTGCTGTGAATACTACCGGCTTATTCGCCGGCAGCTTCGGCCCTATGGCTGGTATAGTGCACATGGGGCAATAGCAACTCATCCAGTTTGGGGGCCTTTTTCAGGAAGTTGATGAAGGCGCCCGGCAATGTCAGCGACGGCATCGACTCCTGCCAGCGGGCTTGCAGCAGAGGTTCATAGCCTTCTTTCCCGGCCGTGGTGTAACAGGTGGAAACCCCGATATAGTGCTGCTCCGGCGCCAGTGCTTGCCACAGGCCATTGGCCCGCAACAGCTCCAGCCGCAATAGCCTTTCTCCCTGCTCTTTGCGGCCATCATAGAAATATCTCAGCCCATAGGTATAGGGGAAACTGCCGGCGCCGGTGCCACGCACGCCGTTGTTGGTGGCGGCGTTAATGGCCGACTCCAGTGCCTGGTAGAGGTGTTCACCGGCAATTTCATATTTAACCAGCGGCAGTTCAAAAGGCAACAGGCGCCCGAGCACGTCGGCTTTGGTCAGTTGTCCCTGGGGTACAGATTGACGCACGCCGCCGGCGTTATGCAGTGCAAAGTCCACTCTTTGGTCTTTGGCTCTGGACTCCAGAAACATACTGCGGCTGACCCAGGGCGCAATTTCACTGCCGTGGGGCAGGGTGCGGCTTGGCAGGCGGGTATGCACCAGGGCCTTGGGTACCAGAGCCAGCACCTGATTTTCCATGCTGCTGATCGCCGGACGGAACTCGTTGGCAATCACTTGCTCCATGGCTTCATCGTTATCATCCCAGTGGATCCCTGGGTGTTGTTCCAATATCGCCTTGGCGGCTTGATAGTCGGCTTCGGTGGCAGCCTGTGAGCCGCTCAGCAGAAACTGACTGTCCAGCATAAAGATGTTACTGCCTTCGAGCCGGGTCACCCGGCCTGCATCATCGAACTGGATTTCGGCGAGCCCCAGGGTTTCGGCATGTTTGCCGGCATGGAGGATAGGCACGCCGTTGACGCTTTCACCATAGGGCAGGCATGGCAGGCCAAAACCGCGGAAATCACCCATCAAGGTATGAGTGTGGCCGCCGACTATCAGGCTGATCCCGGGGATGGTTTCGGCCAGTAATCTGTCTTGCTCCAACCCTAAGTGACTCAGCACTATGATATGCACTATGCCCTTGGCCCTGAGAGCTTCAACAGTCTTTCTGGTAGTGGCAAAGGCATCGGCAAACTCGGTATCGGGATCCGGCCTGGCGATGGCTTTCATTTGATCCAGAGTAATACCGACTATGGCCAGTTGTTTGTCGTGGAAAGGCTTTATCAGGCTGCGGCCGATACCTGAGGCGGTATCCAGAACATAGAGGTTGTCCAGCCCTCGAAGACGCCCGGGCTTATCTTCAGCTTCGCCGCTGAGATCCATATTGGCCGCCAGCACAGGGAAGCCGACCTCTTTGATAAAGCCGGCCAGCAGAGCGTTGCCATCGTCAATATCATGGTTGCCTATGACCATGGCATCGGGTGCCAACATCTTCAGCAGTTTGGCGTTGGCCCGGCCTTTGAACTGGCTGTAATACAAGGTGCCCTGGAAACAATCGCCGCCGTGGAGCAGGATAAAAGGCTGGTTTTGTGCTTGGGCAGCGTCTCTTGCGGCCTTGACCTGAGCCGAGATCCGCGCGTAGCCACCACTGTGGCTGTGAAGATCAAACTCGCGTCCCTGAGAGTCAATCTTGAACTGAACCCGGCTGGGATCCAAGTGTGAGTGGGTATCGTTGAGATGGGCAAGTCTTAAAACATAATCTGTGTGCATATCATCCTCATTCTGCGAGCGGGGATTGTACACCTCCAGAGGCAGATGAAAAAGGGGGAGCTCAAGCTCCCCCAAAATGATGACTGTATTGATGGGTGGGTCGTTAGCCTGTCAAACTATCTCCCACTTGGATGACACCTGTATTAAAGCACTGAATAAATATTCTGAAATCAGAGCCCTTGGGAGTCCGTGACCGGCTCTCTGTCATCCGAGAGTCGGATCCCCTTATCTTTCATGCGGCGTTTCCAAAGTCGCCTTGCCAGTTGCTGCATGTCGGTGGCCGGGTCATTGATATCGACAATCTCCAGCCCCAGCAAGGATTCGATAATGTCTTCCAGTGTCACCAGCCCCTGACCGCTGCCGTACTCGTCCACCACCATGGCTATCTGAGCGTTGCGTTTGATCATCAGCTCAAACAGCGGCAGGATGCGGGCGGTTTCCGGCACTATCACCAAATTGCGCTTGAGGTTCCCAAGGGGCGCATCGGGATTATCCCGCTCACTCAGCAGCACATCGGTACGGTTCACATAGCCTATGATGTCGTCGTGATCCTTGTCGAAAATAGGCACCCGGGTGAAAGGCTTATTGATATGCTGGCTGACAAATTCATGTTGAGTCAGTGCGGCCGGCAGAGTGAACATCACGGTTCTTGGAGTCATGATGGCGGTAACCGGCATCTCCTTGACGCTCAGCATCTGAGTCAGAATTTTGCTTTCCTGTTCATCCAGTTCACCGGATTCATGGCCTATTTTGGCCATGGCGCTCATTTCCTGACGGATATACTGGCCAGAGTCACCTTTGCCGAGCAAACGGGTAACCTTATTGGACATCCAGATAAGCGGTAGGGTGATGCGTTCCATCCACACCAGAGCCACAGACACACTGGGGGCCATGGCTCGCCAGTAGTTGGCACCTATGGTTTTGGGGATGATTTCGGAAAAGAACAGAATGAGGAAGGTCAGTACCCCGGAGAATACCCCCAACATCTCATCGCCAAACACTTTGGCAGCCTGAGCACCGGCCACGGCCGCACCTACGGTATGGGCTATGGTGTTGAGTGTCAAAATAGCGACCAGGGGAGATTCGACATTGTCTTTCTGTTTTTGAAGACGTTCGGCAGCATCCGGGTTGGACTGGCGCAGCGACGCAATATAGCTGGGAGTCACCGAAAGCAGCACGGCTTCAAACACACTACAGAGAAAAGAGACGCCGATGGCGACCAATACAATAACGATAAGCGTTAGCATAAGGGGGGAATTATCACTCCGATGCAAAGGCCAACATTAGCCCAGCGCTATTCTATCATAGAGCTTGTGAGCTGAAGCTTAATTTTCTGCTCGGTAGAGAGAAAGTCGGGTATAAGGGGATCCGCTGAATTACTGGCTATAGTGGCGGCCTATCTGTATAATTCGCCGCCCTGCTGCAGGTTTTGGTGTTGAGGTAAGTCAAATGAGTGAAAAAAAGATCAATCTTTTGGATCTTGATCGTAAGGCAATGCGTGAGCTTTTCGTCGAGTTGGGCGATAAGCCGTTTCGTGCCGAACAGCTGATGAAGTGGTTGTATCACTTCGGGATCAGTGACTTTGACCAGATGACCAACATCAACAAGCACCTGCGGGCCAAGCTGAAAGAGCGCTGTGAAGTGGTGGCACCGGAGATCTCCAGCTATCAGAAATCGGCCGATGGCACCATCAAGTTTGCCATCAATGTCGGCGAAGGTCAGGAAGTGGAAACCGTCTATATTCCTGAAGATGATAGGGCGACTCTGTGTATTTCATCTCAGGTGGGGTGTGCGCTGGAATGTACTTTCTGCTCCACTGCGCAGCAGGGCTTTAACCGTAACCTGACAGTATCTGAAATTATCGGCCAGATCTGGCGGGTATCCCATTTCCTCGGCTTCCAGAAGGAAACCGGTGAGCGCCCGGTCACCAATGTGGTGATGATGGGCATGGGTGAACCCTTGCTGAACCTGGCCAACGTGATCCCGGCGATGGATATCATGCTGGATGACTTTGGTTTTGCCCTGTCCAAACGGCGGGTAACGGTTTCCACATCCGGCGTAGTACCGGCGCTGGATAAACTGGGCGACGCCCTCGATGTGGCGCTGGCGGTTAGTATCCATGCCCCCAATGACGAGCTGCGTAACGAGCTGGTGCCTATCAACAAGAAGTATCCGCTCAACGAATTCCTGGCCGCTATTCGTCGTTATATCGCCAAGTCCAACGCCAACCGCGGCCGGGTCACGCTGGAATATGTGATGCTGGATCATATCAACGACAGCACAGAGCAAGCCCATGAGCTGGCCAAGTTGATGAAGGATACCCCTTGCAAGGTCAACCTTATCCCGTTCAATCCTTATCCTGGCTCTCCTTACGGGCGTTCTTCCAATTCCCGTATCGACAGGTTTGCCAAAGTGCTTATGGAATACGGCCTTACCGTGATAGTGCGTAAGACCCGCGGCGATGATATCGATGCCGCCTGTGGCCAGTTGGCCGGGGATATACGTGACAGAACCAAGCGTCTGGCGAAAAAACGCATGCAAGCCAATCAAATTTCGGTCACAATGGATTAACTCTTTGTTTGTCCAGATTTATAGGTTTGCCAATGAAGCACGGATTGCCAGGTTTAGCGCTCGCGTTACTGCTCGGGGCCACGTTGCCCGGATGTGTGACCGAGCGAACTTATGCCGGCACGGACATTCCGGTCTCGGAACGCCAGTTTGATAAAATTGCTGCCGCCAAGGAACGGACGCAGTTAGGCCTGACCTATCTGCAAAAGGGTAACTCCCAACAAGCCAAATTTAATCTCGACAAGGCCATGGAATACGCCCCTCATCTTGAGGAAGTGCATATTGCCATGGCCTATTACTATCAAACCGTGGGTGAAGCGGTGAAGGCTGAGCAAGCCTATGAAGCCGCCATAGACACCCGCAATGCCAGCGGCGACTCGATGAACAACTTTGGGGTATTTCTCTGCCAGCAGAAGAAATATGCCAAGGCAGAGAAGATGTTCCTGAAGGCAATCGACAACCCCAGATATACCCGCACTGCCTCCAGCTATGAAAACCTGGGTATTTGCAGCCGGGATGCCGGGGAAATAGAAAAAGCGCGACACTATTTTGAGATGGCGCTAAAGTATGAGCCCAGAAGACAGGTCTCATTACTGGAACTGACAGAATTGGAGCTTGACGCCCACAACTACGCCGCGGCCAGAGTGCAGTTGGAACGCCTTCACAGGGTGATTCCCGAAACAGCGGAGAGTTTGGCGTTGGGCATTAGCATTGAGCAAGGGTTAAATGATGACGCGGCCGCCAAGCGTTATGGAATACTGCTGCAGGCCAAATTTCCAGCGTCTCCCCAGGCCAAACAATACCGGGCAAGTATGCACTGATGACAGAGTTGAATAACCAAGTCAACAAGGATGAAGACGAGAGCCAAAAGGTTCCCGGGCAAGAGGATACGCTCGGGTCATTACTGAAAAGCGCACGCGAACAAAAAGGTATCACTATAGAAGATGCGGCTACCAGGCTGCATTTGCGTCCCTGTATTGTGGCCGATATTGAAGCCGATTGTTTCAGCAATATCGATTCCTCCACCTATGTCCGCGGTTACGTGAAGAACTACGCCCGCATATTGGATGTAGACAAAGAAGCCATTAACGCTTGTTTGGCGCGGCAGGTCCCCAAGGTGACTGAACCTGCGATGCAGAGCTTTTCGCGCAAGACCAGCCGTCAGGCTACAGACAGCCGTTTGATGTTGGTGACTTACCTTATCGGTTTTCTGCTGCTGGCTCTGCTGGTGGTGTGGTGGCTGCAAAAGCCCTCTGTGGTTTCCGATGTCGACTTCTCCAAACCGACGGCAGAAGAGGTGCAGCAGGCCAGAGAGTTTGAATCGCGTCAGGCACAAATGGAACAACAGGATGCATCGCAGCAACCAGTTGATGTACTGCCGGATAATGAGCCGGGCGCCTCTGCGGCAGCAAACCCAGCCTTGGAAACCGAGAGTGGTACTGAGAGCGCTGAAATAGACACAGACAGTGCCGGGAACAACACCAGCGGTGCCATCGCCGGCGTTGAGGCGGCAGAGCTGGAGCCGGTAACTGACCCGGCGCAAGCTTCGGTCGGTATTGAGCTTAACGGTGACTGCTGGATCAAACTCACAGATGCCAACGGCAAGACTCTAATAGATGGTCTGAGATCGCCAGGACAAAGCATCAATGTACAGGGTAAAGCGCCTTTTAAACTGGTCTTGGGCGCGCCGCAGACAGTTAGCCTGACATTTAACGGCCAGGCCGTGAGCCTTGCCGATTTCCCCAACGGTCGGGTAGCCAGACTGACCCTGCCACAGGCATAATAGCATCAAGCAGGATAATTGAAGTGGCGCCCACAGGGCGCCGAGTCAACAGAGCAGAATACGATGTACAGTGAAAATCCCATAAAACGCCGTCCTTCCACCCGCATCTATGTCGGCAATGTGCCCATTGGTGATGGCGCTCCCATCGCAGTGCAGTCGATGACCAATACCCGCACTACAGATATAGAAGCCACAGTGGCGCAAATTCGGGCGCTGGAAACCGTAGGCGCCGATATCGTGCGGGTGTCTGTGCCTACCATGGATGCCGCCGAAGCGTTCAAGCTAATCAAACAGCAGGTCAAGGTGCCGCTGGTGGCCGATATCCATTTCGACTACCGCATCGCCCTTAAAGTGGCGGAATATGGCGCCGACTGTCTGCGTATTAATCCAGGCAACATAGGCAATGAAGAACGCATTCGCGCCGTGGTTGAGTCTGCCCGTGACAAAAATATCCCCATCCGTATCGGGGTAAACGGCGGCAGTCTCGAAAAAGACTTGATGGACAAATACAAAGAGCCCACCCCGGAAGCCTTGTTGGAATCGGCAATGCGCCATGTGGACATTCTCGACAGGCTCAACTTCGACCAGTTCAAGGTCTCGGTGAAGGCATCGGACGTGTTCCTGGCGGTGGAGTCCTACCGTTTGCTGGCGAAACAGATTAAGCAGCCGCTGCACCTTGGGATCACCGAAGCCGGTGGCGCCCGTGCCGGCGCCGTTAAATCGGCAGTGGGCCTGGGTATGCTGCTTGCAGAAGGCATAGGCGATACCTTGAGAATATCGCTGGCAGCCGATCCTGTTGAGGAGATCAAAGTCGGTTTCGATATCCTCAAGTCGCTGCGCATTCGCTCCCGCGGGATTAACTTTATCGCCTGCCCATCCTGCTCAAGACAGGAGTTTGATGTGATAGGCACGGTCAACGCCCTGGAGCAGCGCCTGGAAGATGTGACCACTGCCATGGATGTCTCCATCATAGGCTGTGTGGTCAACGGCCCCGGCGAAGCCCTGGTGTCCCATATTGGCCTCACCGGCGGTAACCGCAAGAGCGGTTACTACGACGAAGGTGAGCGTCAGAAAGAACGCTTCGACAACGACAATCTGGTCGATGCCCTCGAAGCCAAAATTCGCGCCAAGGCGCAAATGATGGAAAACCGTATTTCAGTCAAAGAAGCCGAATAATCCCCGATGATGTGAATGTGAACTGGCCAGCGCTGGCCAGTTTTACGTTTGCCGGTGAAGCGCCTATAATGGCTGGCATTTTTGAATTTTTAGCCCCAGAGCAAAACGAGTCGAGATAGTGGCAAAACAGATCCAAGCGATTCGCGGAATGAATGACATTCTGCCAACCCAAAGCCCCGTATGGCAAAAAGTTGAGGCGGTATTGCGCGCCTCTGTTGCCTCTTTCGGTTACAGTGAAATCCGCACACCTATCGTTGAGAACACAGACCTGTTCAAGCGTTCGATAGGGGAAGTGACAGATATTGTTGAGAAGGAGATGTACACCTTCGCCGATCGCAACGGTGACAGTCTCACCCTGCGCCCGGAAGGTACCGCCTCGACAGTTCGTGCCGGTAACGAACATGGCCTGCTGTACAACCAGGAACAACGTCTATGGTATATGGGCCCCATGTTCCGCCACGAGCGGCCACAGAAAGGGCGCTATCGTCAGTTCCATCAGTTTGGGGTTGAAGTTTATGGTATCAAGAGCGCCGATATTGACGCCGAAGTGTTGATGTTGTCCGCCTCTTTGTGGCAGAAGCTTGGATTGACCGAACACGTTTCCCTCGAGCTGAACACTCTGGGTGACAGCGAAGAGCGCGCTGCTTATCGCGAGGCGCTGGTGGCTTTCCTCGAACAGCATAAAGACAAGCTGGACGAAGACAGCCAGCGGCGCATGTACAGCAACCCACTGCGAGTGCTGGACTCGAAAGATCAGCAGGTTCAGGCCTTGCTGGCCGATGCTCCGGCGCTGATGGACTACCTGGGTGAAGACTCAAAGGCACATTTTGCCCGCTTGTGTGAACTCCTGGAGGCCGTTGGCATCCAATACAGGGTTAACCCACGCCTGGTACGCGGATTGGATTACTACAACCGCACCGTATTTGAGTGGGTCACCGACAGCCTGGGCGCTCAGGGCACAGTACTGGCCGGTGGTCGTTACGATGGCCTGGTGAGCCAGCTTGGCGGTAAAGAAACGCCGGCAGTGGGCTTTGCCATGGGACTGGAGCGGATTGTTCTGCTGCTGGAAACCCTGGAGCTGAACGCCGATGTTGCTGCCGAAGTGGATGTCTACGTGACTGCCATGGGCGATGACTGCGTAATCGAGGCGATGAAAATTGCCCAGGAACTGCGCGAGAAGCTGCCCAAGCTCAAGGTGATGAGTCACTGCGGTGGTGGCAACTTCAAGAAACAGATGAAAAGAGCCGATAAGAGCGGCGCGGGTTTTGCGCTGATTATCGGTGAGACCGAACTGGCCAATAACAAGGTGGCGGTGAAACCGCTGCGGGGTGATGGGGCTCAGCAGGATGTTGAACGCCAGGCCCTGGCCGACTATTTGGCAGAACTGATTAAATAATTTAGAGGGGAAGTGCGGGTGGAAATCTACAGCACAGAAGAACAACAAGTCGAAGCGATCAAGCAGTTCTGGAAAGACTATGGCACTTCGATAGTCGCAGGTGTCGTAATAGGTCTGGGTGGCCTCTATGGCTGGAACTACTACTCCGATGTCAAAGTGGAACGTGCCGAAGCCGCCTCTCAGGCTTTTAATCAGGCCTTGATGCAAAGCGGTGATGAAGCCGCGGTGATGGCTGCCGCTGCCGAATTTGACAAACAGCACGCCCAAGCCGGTTACTCGGCGCTGATGCAACTGATTGTTGCCAAAAGCGCAGTTGAGTCAGGCGATCTGCCCAAGGCCGAAGCCGCACTCAAAACCGTGATTGCCGCCAAGCCGGGCGATGCCCTGACTGCGGTTGCCACCTTGCGTTTGGCACGTATTCAGGCTGAGCAGGGCCAGGTTGCTACCGCTTTGACCACGCTCGAACAGGTCAAGAACAGCGCATTTTCTACCCAAAGAGATGAATTTAAAGGCGATCTGCTGCTGCGTCAGGGCGAAACCGACAAGGCCAGACTGGCCTATCAGGAAGCCGTTAAAAATGGTGGCGTGACAACCAGTCCGGCGCTGCAGATGAAACTCGATAACCTGAATCAGGCATAAGGAAGGCCAATGAAGTCGTGGTGTAAAACCCTTTTGGCTTGTGGCATGGCCATAGGCGCACTGACAGGTTGTGCTTCCAGCGATGTGGAAGAAGAACCTGTGAGCCCGCTGCTGGAGATCAATGCCAGCGTATTCCCACAGGTTAGCTGGAGCGCTTCGGTTGGCAGTGGTGTTGGCGATTATTACTCCCGTCTGCGTCCTGCTGTGCGTTACGGCAAAATCTTTGTTGCCGACCGTTACGGTGAAGTAACCGCCTTTGACGAGACCAGCGGCGAGAAGGTCTGGAGCACAGACTTCAGCGAGGCGTTTCGTGATGGCGCCCTGAAAAAGAACAAGGGTGCCCGCTTGGCATCCGGCGTAACGGCGGCCCGTAACAAGGTATTTGTCGGCGGTGAAAGTGGCCTGCTGGCGGCGCTTGATGCCGAAACCGGTGAAGTGCTCTGGCATGCGGTAGCCGACGGCGAGCTGTTGTCCTTGCCCACAGTGGCCGAAGACATGGTGGTGGTTAACAGCAGCTCAGGCTCGCTGGATGCCTTCAATGTCGACACAGGTGAAAAGCTTTGGAGCTATGAAGCGTCCCTGCCGAACCTGACTCTGCGCGGTACCAGCTCTCCGGCTTATGCCCAGGGCGGTTTCTTTGTCGGTACGGCCGATGGCAAGGTCACTGTTGTTATCAAGAACAATGGTCAACCCGCTTGGGAACAGCCGATTTACACCCCTAAAGGTGGCAACGAGTTCAGCCGTATGGCCGATGTCGATATGACGCCGCTGTTGCTGGGTGACAACCTGTACGCGGTGAGCTACAACGGTAATCTGGTCAGCATGGAAATGCGCAGCGGCCGTATTGTCTGGTCGCGTAAGTATTCCAGTTTCCACGAGCTGGACACTGCGGGCCTGAGCCTGTTCCTGGTGGACGATCACAGCCGTGTATACTCAGTGGACAGACGTAACGGTCTGGAGCTGTGGAGCAACTCGGATTTGACCAATAGGGATCTGACTGCTCCGGCCGTGTTCCAGGACTATGTAGTGGTAGGTGACTTTGAAGGTTATCTGCACTTTATCGATCGCAGTAACGGCCAAATTGTGGGTCGGGTGCAGGTCGACAGCTCGGGCCTGTTCAGTCAACCTCTGGTGGTTGACGACAAAATCTATCTGCAGACCCGGGATGGCAAAATTGCCACAGTAACTCTGCCCTGAACCCAGGCTTTGATACTGCCAAGCCCCTGGGAGTGCGTTCCGGGGGCTTTTTATTGAGAAGTTTTAAAGAGGCAAAAAGATGATTCCTGTAGTGGCCCTGGTAGGGCGACCCAATGTCGGTAAGTCGACCCTGTTCAATCGTCTGACCCGCACCCGTGATGCACTGGTGGCGGATTACCCAGGCTTGACGCGGGATCGTAAATACGGTCGTGCCTATCTGTCAGGTTACGAATTCATCCTGGTGGATACCGGCGGTATTGACGGCACCGAAGAAGGCATAGAAACCAAGATGGCCGAGCAATCGCTGGCGGCTATCGAAGAAGCGGATGTAGTGCTGTTTTTGACAGATGCCCGCGCCGGTTTGACCGCGGCCGATCAGGCCATAGCCCAACATCTTCGCAGCCGGCAAAAGACCACCTTCGTGGTGGCCAACAAGATTGACGGTATCGATGCCGACTCCGCCTGCGCCGAATTCTGGGCCCTGGGCCTGGGTGAGGTGTATCAGATGGCGGCGGCTCACGGCCGCGGCGTTACTAATATGATTGAGTATGCGCTGGCTCCTTTTGCCGAGGCGATGGGGATTAACCCGGATGCGCCCGAGGAAGAGAAGGTCGACGAGCGTCAATACACAGAAGAGGAAGCCGAAGCCGAACAGGCCAGATTGCAGGACTTGCCTATCAAGCTGGCGATTATCGGCAAGCCCAACGTGGGCAAGTCGACCCTGACCAACCGTATCCTCGGTGAAGAGCGGGTAGTGGTTTATGATGAGCCGGGCACCACCCGCGACTCCATCTATATTCCAATGCAGCGTGAAGGCCGCGAGTACGTCATCATAGACACTGCCGGGGTGCGTCGCCGCGCCAAGGTGCATGAAGTCGTGGAAAAGTTCTCGGTGATTAAAACCCTGAAAGCGGTTGAAGACGCCAACGTGGTGCTCTTGGTTATCGATGCCCGTGAAGGTATCGCCGAGCAGGACCTTGGTTTGCTGGGCTTTGCCCTCAACGCCGGCCGCGCGCTGGTGATTGCGGTCAACAAGTGGGACGGCATAGACAATGACGTCAAGGAAAGGGTCAAGAGTGAGCTGGATCGTCGTCTGGGCTTTATCGACTTTGCGCGCATCCACTTTATCTCGGCGCTGCATGGCACAGGCGTGGGTCATCTGTATGAGTCCATCGAAGAAGCTTACGACAGTGCTACCAGACGGGTATCCACTTCGCTGCTGACCAAGATCATGCAGATGGCGCAGGACGACCATCAGCCGCCTCTGGTCAATGGTCGCCGGGTCAAGCTCAAGTATGCCCACGCCGGTGGTTACAACCCGCCTATCGTGGTGGTACACGGCAACCAGGTATCCAAGCTGCCGGATTCCTACAAGCGCTATATGATGAACTACTACCGCCGCTCGCTGAAGGTTGTGGGTACGCCCATCCAGCTGCGCTTCCAGGAAGGGGCCAACCCCTTTGAAGGTAAAGGGGAGAAACTGACCCTGAGCCAGGAAAGACGCCGCAAGCGGATGATGGCGCACATCAAGAACAAGAAAGCCTGATAGGGTTTTCGCAAAACAAAGCCGGGTTTAACCCGGCTTTGTTGTTTCTGATGACCAATATTGCACTTTAATTCAGTGAGTTGTGTTTAATAAAGGGCCTGTGAACTGGAATAACATCTGTCAACGACTCATAGGTATTTTCAATTCGGTTCCCTTCTCCAGCGAAGAGCATTTATCTGATTGATGCTATTCCTCAATAATGGCTTCAATTCTTGAGAGCAGCGCACCCTGTTTCAATTGGGTGCGCATCTGCTCGCCGACCACGGCGTCCTGGCTGTTTTCCAGGACTTTACCGGCTTCGTTCTTGCTGATGCTGTAGCCTCTGGACAGGGTCGACAGCGGGCTGACACTTTCCAGCGAATGGGCGCTGGCACCCAGGCGCGCCTTGGCCTCTTTCAGTTTATCGGCCATGGCGTCCTGCAACTGTTGACCGAGATAATTCAATCTGCTGCCTTCCAGGCTCAGCTTGTGGGCCGGGCTCTGGGCTTCGAGGCGGCTCTTGAGCTGCAGCTGCCTGTGCTCCAGCCGGTGGAGGCGACTGTTGATGGCGGCCGTCATTCTCAGTTGCTGCTCATCAAACTGTTGTACCAGCTGCTCCAGCCGCCGCTTGGGATCCTGGCGCTGCAACTTGTGATCCAGCAGCGACAGCTGTTGGCGCTTGGCCAAGTGCCAGTGTTGCCAGCCCTGGCGCAGCCTGGCCATGGCCGTGGTCAGCTTTTGCCGCTTGTTGTCGACATCCTGGGATACCAGCTCGGCGGCGGCCGATGGGGTCGGGGCACGCAGATCGGCGACATAGTCACTGATACAGGTGTCCACTTCATGGCCCACCGCCGAAATCACCGGCAGGGCACTGTTGTAGATGGCGTGAGCCAGATTTTCATCGTTGAAACACCACATATCTTCCAGGCTGCCACCGCCGCGGGTCAGCAGTAACAGATCCACTTCCAGCCGCTGGTTGGCCAGCGTGAGCGCCTCAATAAGCTGGTTGGCGGCAGTATCGCCCTGAACCTGGGAAGGATAGATCACCACTTCGATGGAAGGATCGCGGCGTTTCAGCACATGCAGTACATCGCGAATGGCGGCGCCAGTGGGAGAGGTGATCACCCCAATGCGCTGGATATTGGCAGGCAGTGGCCGCTTGGTGTCGGCGGCAAACAGGCCTTCGGCCGCGAGCTTCAGCTTCAACGCTTCATACTGCTGCGCCAGCAGGCCATCACCGGCAGGCAGCATGGTTTCGATAAGCAGTTGATAATCGCCCCTTGGCTCATACACACTCAGGGCTGCCCGCACCAGCACTTGCTGGCCGTTGGTCGGGCGAAAGGTCACATTCTGGTTGCGGCCACGGAACATGGCGCAGCGAATTTGTGAGTGGTTGTCCTTGAGCGTCAGATACCAATGGCCCGAGCTTGGGCTGGCAAAGTTGGAAATTTCACCATTGAGCCAAATTCTGCCGAGGTTTCCCTCCAACAAGGCGCGAACTTCGGCATTGAGGCGGGAGACGGTATATACCTGTTTTTTGGGCTCTGGCATGGAATTTGCGTTCAAATTGGAATTTTTCTCTATTTTCCCATTTACCACCCCGGGGTTGCAAGGTATAATGCCGCCGCAATATTTCACCTTCAAATCTGACCCCCGGGGAGATGTTGCAATGCTACGATTAATTAAAGAAGCGCTTACCTTTGACGATGTGCTGCTGGTTCCAGCCCACTCGACCGTTCTCCCTAATACCGCCAATCTCAAGACCCGTCTGACCGACAAAATCGAACTGAATATCCCCCTGGTGTCCGCTGCAATGGACACAGTGACCGAAGCCCGTCTGGCAATTGCCATGGCGCAGGAAGGCGGCATGGGCTTTATTCATAAGAATATGAGTATTGAACAGCAGGCCGAAGAAGTTCGTAAAGTGAAGATCTATGAAGCAGGTGTGGTTCAACAGCCTGTGACAGTGAAGCCTTCCACGACACTGGCCGAGCTTAAGGTATTAACTGCAAAGAACGGATTTGCCGGCTATCCGGTAATCAATGACGCCAACGAACTGGTGGGTATTATCACCGGCCGTGACGTGCGCTTCGTGACCGATACCAACCGCCTGGTTTCTGAAATCATGACCCCGAAAGAGCGTTTGGTGACAGTACCTGAAGGCACCAAGCTGGATGAAGTACAAAAGCTGATGCACTCCAACCGCATTGAAAAAGTGCTGGTTGTGAATGATGAATTCCAGCTCAAGGGCCTGATCACAGTTAAAGACTTCGAGAAAGCCGAGCGTAAGCCCAATGCCTGTAAAGATGAGCTGGGTCGTCTGCGTGTTGGTGCCGCTGTTGGTGCCGGTCCAGGTAACGAAGAGCGTGTTGATGCGCTGGTAAAAGCCGGTGTCGATGTACTCTTGATTGACTCTTCCCACGGCCATTCTGAAGGGGTACTGCAGCGTATTCGCGATACCCGTGCCAAGTATCCTGATCTGCAAATCGTTGGTGGCAATGTGGCGACCGCCGAAGGCGCCCTGGCGCTGGTAGAAGCCGGTGTGAATGCGGTTAAAGTCGGTATCGGCCCTGGTTCCATCTGTACTACCCGTATCGTTACCGGTGTGGGTGTACCGCAAATCACTGCAGTTTCCGATGCCGCTGCTGCCGTTAAACATCTGGGTATCCCTGTGATTGCCGATGGCGGTATCCGCTTCTCGGGCGATCTGGCCAAGGCGCTGGCCGCCGGTGCATCTTGCATCATGGCAGGGTCCATGTTTGCCGGTACCGACGAGTCTCCAGGTGAAACTGAACTCTACAAGGGCCGTGCCTATAAGTCTTACCGCGGTATGGGCTCACTGGGTGCCATGTCTCAGGGCTCTTCCGATCGCTACTTCCAGAGCGACAACGCTGCCGACAAACTGGTACCTGAAGGTATCGAAGGCCGTGTTCCCTACAAAGGCAAAATCAAAGAGATTATCCATCAGTACATGGGCGGTCTGCGCTCCTGTATGGGCCTGACAGGCTGCGCCACCATTCAGGAATTGGGTGAAAAGGCCCAGTTCGTCAAGGTGACTTCTGCCGGTATGGGCGAATCTCACGTTCACGATGTGACTATCTCCAAAGAAGCGCCGAACTACCGTTCAGGCGTTTAACAAATTCGGGGCGGCATGAGTGTCGCCCTTGGTTTATAAGCAGATAAAAACTGTGCCTGTTACGGCAGGCACTGCAATCAAACTAAAGAGATAAAGGTTATCAATGAGCAATATTCATGAGCACAAGATACTGATCCTTGATTTCGGATCCCAGTATACCCAGCTGATTGCCCGTCGTATCCGCGAAATTGGCGTCTACTGTGAACTCTGGGCCTGGGATGTCAGTGAAGAGCAGATCCGCGAGTTTGCCCCTCAGGGCATTATTCTGGCAGGTGGTCCCGAGAGTGTCACCGCCGACAATTCTCCCCGTGCCCCTGAGTATGTGTTTAACGCAGGCGTGCCTGTACTGGGTATCTGCTACGGCATGCAGACCATGAGCGAACAGCTGGGCGGCAAGGTTATCCAGGGCATAGGCGAGGGCGAGTTCGGTTACGCGCAAATCGAACTACTGGCCGAATCTGCACTGTTCAAAAACATCGAAGATGCCGTTAACGAAGCCGGTCGTCCATTGCTGGATGTATGGATGAGCCACGGTGACAAAGTCTCGGCCATCCCTGAAGGCTTTGTCGCGGTTGCCAAGACCGAAACCTGCCCTTTCGCCGCCATGGCCAATGAAGCCAAAGGTTTCTACGGCGTGCAGTTCCACCCTGAAGTGACCCATACTCGTCAGGGCAAGCGCATGCTGGAGCATTTCGCACTGGAAATCTGTGGCTGTGAAGCCAAGTGGAAACCCGCTTCCATCATCGAAGATGCCGTTGAGCGCCTGAAAAAGCAGATAGGTGACGACGAAGTGATCCTGGCGCTTTCCGGTGGGGTTGACTCCTCTGTTACCGCCATGTTGCTGCACCGCGCCATCGGCGACAGACTCACCTGTGTGTTTGTCGACAACGGCCTGCTGCGTCTGAACGAAGGCGAGCAAGTGATGGAGATGTTCGGCGACCACTTCGGTCTCAACATCATCAAGGTGGAAGCCGAAGACAGATTCCTCAATGCCCTTAAAGGCGAAAACGACCCTGAAGCCAAGCGCAAGATCATCGGCCGGGTATTTGTGGAAATCTTCGACGAAGAAGCCGGTAAGTGCGTTAACGCCAAGTGGCTGGCCCAGGGCACCATCTACCCTGATGTTATCGAGTCTGCCGGCAGCGCCACAGGCAAGGCCCATGTGATCAAGTCGCACCATAACGTCGGCGGCCTGCCGGAAGATATGGAGCTGGGTCTGGTTGAGCCGCTGCGTGAACTGTTCAAAGACGAAGTACGCAAGATAGGCCTGGAGCTGGGCCTGCCTTACGACATGCTCTATCGTCACCCATTCCCTGGCCCAGGCCTGGGTGTACGGGTACTCGGTGAAGTCAAGAAAGAGTACTGCGATCTGCTGCGCCGCGCCGATGCCATCTTCATCGAAGAGCTGCGCAAAGCCGAACTGTACGACCGTGTCAGCCAGGCCTTCACTGTGTTCCTGCCGGTTCGCAGCGTAGGCGTAATGGGCGATGGCCGTAAGTACGACTGGGTTGTGTCTCTGCGCGCCGTGGAAACCATCGACTTTATGACAGCCCATTGGGCTCACCTGCCGTACGACTTCCTCGGCCGGGTATCCAACCGCATCATCAATGAAATCGACGGTATCTCCCGCGTGGTGTACGACATCTCAGGCAAGCCACCGGCAACGATTGAGTGGGAATAAGTCCTCTCGGGATAGTGATTTAAAAAGGCGCTTCGGCGCCTTTTTTGCTGCCTATGGGCACAATACCCAAGGAGGACTCCGGCGTTTTCGAGCATTATGCGTAGAAATCAGTTTGTCAAAAATAAGTGTTTCAGTAGGTAATATTTGCTATAAATGCAAAAAATGCTGGTGATGTATTTAGGTAAGAGTGATGAAAACACGGTCCGATGACTTGGCAATACTGCTGGCGGTTGTAGACAATGGTGGCTTTTCTCCGGCAGCTGAGCTTTTGGATATCCAGGTCTCGCGGGTTTCAAGGGCGGTGAGTAAGGTTGAGAGTCAGCTTGGGGTTTCAATACTCAATCGTACTACGCGCCGCATAGATTTAACCGAAGAGGGACGGCAGTTTGTTGATACAGTTCGTCTTGGTTTGTCGCAAATTCAGCAAGCAGAAGAAGAGATTATCACCAGAGGGACATTACCCAAGGGGCGTCTACGCGTCGATGCTGCAAGTCCGTTTGTGTTTCACCAACTGGTGCCGCTTATCCAGCCCTTTATGCAAGCCTTTCCGGATATTGAACTGGAACTGACATCCAACGAGGGGTTTGTTGATCTGTTGGAAAAGAAAACAGATCTAGCGATTCGGATAGGTTCTTTAAGCGATTCGACTCTGCACGCACGGCCGCTCGGAAAGAGTTTGCTCTATGTTGTCGCTTCGCCTGAGTACCTGGCAAGACGGGGATTTATCAATAAAAGCAGTGAGCTTATTCATCACGATTTATTGGGTTTTTCCAGCCCTAAAACCCTTAACGATTGGCCGCTCAAAGGGATTGGTCGTATCACCCCAACAATAACATCGAGTAACGGTGAAACGGTGAGACAGCTGGCATTACAGGGCAATGGTATCGCTTGCTTATCGGGATTTATGGTGAAGAAAGATATCAGTGAGGGACGTTTAATCCCTTTATTGGAAAGAGAAAAAATCACCAATATAGGACGAGAGCAGATTAATGCCGTTTATTATAAATCCTCCAATGTTGCCAAGCGTATCTCCGCTTTTATTGACTTTATTCAGCCTAAATTGACGCTATGACTCGGCTTTGGGCAAGCTCTCTTTGCGGTTTGCGTCGGCGGTAATCCAGTCCTTCTCTAACGTTATTTGTACCTTCCATGGTTCAAGGGAGTCGAATGCTTTTCCTTATCTGGCATTGGGCTTTCATGTTACTTGGCAATTTTTGCGTATATGACAAAAATGATTTGTCTTTATTGCTCTCAATGCCTCTATTTGGGTTTGTTACTATGCCTGCCATCACATGAGAGGGCTTTTCTATGACGCAATCACTTTTTCAATCGATCAAACTGGGTGAGCTACTGCTCAACAACCGAGTTGTCATGCCACCTATGACGCGCTCAAGAGCCAGTCAACCAGGCGATGTGGCCAACGAGATGATGGCAACCTATTATGCGCAGCGTGCCGGTGCGGGCTTGATTGTCTCAGAGGGGACACAGATTTCCACCATGGCCAAAGGTTATGCGTGGACGCCGGGGATCTACACTCCCGAGCAGATCGCCGGTTGGCGCAGAGTGACTGAGGCTGTGCATGCCAAAGGCGGTGCGATTTTTGCGCAGTTGTGGCATGTGGGGAGAGTGACTCATCCGGACAATATTGGTGGTTTGCAGCCTATCTCGTCATCAGACATTAAGGCTGAGAACGTGAAAGTGTTCGTCGATAATGGCAGCGACAAACCCGGTTTTGTCGATGTGGTTCAGCCCAGGGCAATGATAAAGGCCGATATAGAGCAAGTTATCGCTGATTATCGTCAAGCAGCGCTCAATGCTATTGAAGCCGGTTTTGATGGTATTGAATTACATGCCGCCAATGGTTACTTGATTAACCAGTTTATTGATTCCGAAGCAAACAATCGTGGTGATGAGTACGGTGGCAGCCTTGAAAACCGTCTTCGTTTTCTTGATGAAGTGGTTACGGCATTGGTTGACGCCATTGGGGCAGATCGCGTCGGGGTGCGTCTGGCACCGCTGACCACACTCAACGGCACAGTGGATGCAAACCCTATTGAAACCTATACCGCTGCTGCAGCGCTACTCAATCGACATCGCATTGTTTATTTGCATATTGCCGAAGTGGACTGGGACGATGCGCCCGATACACCGCTTTCGTTCAAGCAAGCGCTCCGTGAAGCCTATCAAGGAGTGTTGATTTATGCCGGTCGCTATAACTTGGAGAAGGCAGAGCAAGCCATTAACGCTGGCCTTGCCGATATGATAGGTTTTGGTCGGCCTTTTGTTGCCAATCCAGATCTGCCGGAGCGTTTGCGACAGGGCTATCCCTTGGCTGAACATGATCCCAACACCCTATTCGGGGGCGGTGAAGCAGGGCTCATTGATTATCCAAGTTATCAGGCATAGGGGGTAGCATGTTAACAGCATTCCATGGTCAAGCATTGAAGACCAACAATCGCATCGTCATGGCTCCCATGACACGTTCACGTACTTCTCAACCGGGAGACATTCCCAATGAGATGATGGCTGAGTATTATCGGCAACGCGCCAGTGCCGGGCTCATTATTACAGAGGGAGCACCGGTTTCAGCCATCGCGAGAGGCTATTCGATGACCCCCGGGATTTATACCCCTGAACAGATCCAAGGCTGGAAAAAAGTCACTCAAGCTGTCCATCAGCAAGGGGGAAAAATCTTTGTTCAGCTTTGGCATGTGGGGCGTCGCAGCCATGCCAATATCGCCGGCTCGCAACCTATGGCACCATCGGCGATTAGCATTCCAGATCAGGTGTTTGGCCCGTTGGCTGAAGGCGGTTTCGGTATGGTGGCGACACAACAGCCAAAAGCGATGACGGAAGCAGAGATTAAAGCCACTACCGCAGATTTTGTGCAAGCAGCCCAAAATGCAATAGACGCGGGGTTTGATGGCGTTGAAGTGCACGCCGCACATGGTTATCTGTTCGACACTTTCTTAAGGCTGGAAAGTAATCAACGACAAGATCAATATGGTGGCAATCAAGAGAATCGGATGCGTTTCTTGCTGGAAACGCTACAGGCACTTTGTGAGGCGATTGGCGCAGGCAAGGTCTCTGTACGTTTGTCCCCTTATGTTAACGAAGGCTTTGCCGGCGAGGACCCGGAAATCGTGCCTTTGACGTTGGCCTTGCTGGAAAAGTTGCAGCCGATGAATCTTGCATATGTGCACTTTTCGGAGAATATCTCCCGTTACTCGGTAGTACCCGAGGCATTTCGTCGCCAGGTTCGCAGTGTATATAGCAATCCTATTATGGTGGCGGGCAAGCTGACCAGGCAAACAGCGCAAAGCTTACTCGACAAAAAGTATGCCGACTTTGTTGCCTTTGGTACGCCTTTTGTGACCAATCCGGACTTGGTTGCCCGTTTTACCCATGACTGGCCATTGGCTGAGTTCGATGCAGATGCAAGGCTAACTTTATATGGTGGTGGTGAACAAGGTTATATCGATTACCCAGCTTATGAGGTATAGCCGACAGGGTTCATTGGTTCCCCTGCTGCAGGAATACTGAAGGGATAAAATCTGGGGTTACATCATGTCCAAGTCAGTTCAGCGTATAAGGTAAGAAGATGAAGCAGAACATTGTCCATATTGCACTGGTAGTAAAAGACTACGATGAAGCAATCGATTTTTATACCAATAAGCTTCAATTTGAGCTTATTGAAGACACTTACCAACCTGAGCAAGATAAGCGCTGGGTTGTGGTTGCGCCGCCCAATTCTCACGGAGTGGCTTTGTTGTTGGCAAGGGCTTCAAAACCTGAGCAATTAGACTTCATTGGTAACCAAGCGGGAGGTCGTGTATTCCTTTTCTTGAATACCGATGACTTTTGGCGAGACTACGAGCGTATGCAGTCAGTAGGTATCGAGTTTGTACGTGCCCCCCAAGAGCAGGATTACGGTACGGTAGCGGTATTTAAAGATTTATATGGCAACCTTTGGGATTTACTTCAGTTGAATCCTGAGCATCCAATGGCGAAAAGGCAAGCATAACAAATGGCTATGGCGTCAATGGTTATTTTTCCATCTGACGCCGGCTTGTTAAGTTTTCCTGTAGCCGGAAGTCGTTGAATGCCTGTTACCTTCACACAGTTAACCCACACTCGGCGATTGCAATATCTCTTCATCCACCCAATGGAGCAGTTTCTTGATGGCTTTGGAGAGCACCTGGTTCTGACGCACTATGTAACCCAGGCTGGCGGAAGGGAAGCTGGGCAGTGGGGTAATGCTGGACTGCAAATTGAGTTTCGGGTGCAGGGCGAAGTCCGGCACTATGGCGATGCCGAAGCCGGCTTCGGCCCAGTCGATTTGGGCATCCACGCTGCCCACCTCCATGATGCGGTATTCCGGCAGTTTGAGCTCAGGCAGAGCCGGGTCAATCAGATCCCGGGTGCGGGTGTCGTGCCCCAGTAGTATCAAGGTCGGAGCTTCCTGCGGGCTGGGGACTTTTCCTCTCTGCCAGGCCTTGAGATCATTGCCCAAGGCGTACCATTTCACTTGTTTCAGCTCGGTAAAATGCAGCGGCTGACTCTCTTTTTGCGCCATCACAAAGCCGAGATCGGCCTTGGCACTTTTTACCAGGTCTGCCGCCTGAGAGGAGGTGGTGTTCAGCAGTGTCAGGTCGATGCCGGGGAATTCGGTTTTGAACGACTGAAACGGGCCTATCAACAGCCATCTGGAAATAATATCGCTGGCGGCTATGGTCATCGTGCCCTGGCACAGATCATTGATGGCGTTGAGATCGGCCTGGCAACTTTGCAGCTCCATCAGGGTATTGTGCGCACTCCTTAGCAAGCGCTCACCGGCTTGGGTCAGCCGAAATGGATTACGCTCAATCAGCTTTACTCGGGTGGTTTGCTCCAACTGCTTGATATGCAAGCTGACATTGGGTTGCGTCATATGCAGCTCATTGGCTGCCTTGCCGAAGTGTTCGAGGCGGGCCAGGGTGACAAAGGTTTTAAGCCAGTGGAGTTCGAGCATAACAGCCTCTTTAAGAGCTTTTTAGCGGTACTTTTGCAGCGTTAGGGCAGGCGCTTTATGGTTGGCTGCTTTTGGCCATGGCCTTAGTCATGGCCTTGGTCACGACAATTGCCCGCTATCTTCGATGCAAAGTATCCCGATATGGATTTCTTATCAAGCCAATAATGATTATTAATTTTTCTTATTTATGCCGTGGTCATAGGATAGACAGGTTTTTGTTTAGGAGAACTGGAAATGTCGTCTATCGTTGTAGTTGGTGCAAACTGGGGTGATGAAGGTAAAGGCCGTATCGTGGACTATCTGGCAGATAGCGCAGCGGCGAGTATACGTTTTCAGGGCGGCAACAATGCCGGCCACACAGTTGTGAATGACTTTGGTACATTCAAACTGCATCAACTGCCTAGCGGCGTATTCAATCCTGGTTGTTTGGCGGTATTGGGTCCCGGCATGGTGATAAGCCCGGCGCCACTTTCCGAAGAGATTGCCGAGGTAAAAGCCGCCGGTGTCAATGTCAATCTGTGCATTTCCGACCGGGCGACTCTGTGCCTGCCAATCCACGCCATTGAAGATACTCTGGAAGAGGAGCGTCTCGGTGACGGCGCTTACGGTTCTACCCGCCAGGGCATTGCCCCGGCTTACGGTGACCGGGTAATGAAAAAAGGCATTCTGGTGGGTTGGTTGAAGCAGCCTGAAGTACTGCGTGAACGTATCCAGTTTATGCTGGACTGGAAACTGCCGCAGCTCAAGGCGCTGTATCCCTCCTTTGAATTTTCGCAAACCGCAGAAGAGATGACAGCTTGGTTGCTGGAAGTGTCTGCCCCTTGGCGTGATGCCATCTGCAACGTGAGCGAGCCACTGAAAGCGCTGCAGGCAAAAGATGAAAACCTGCTGTTTGAAGCCCAGTTGGGCGCGGGTCGTGACCTGGTTTACGGTGAATACCCTTGGACCACTTCTTCCAACGTGACCGCCGCTTATGCCGGTCTCGGCAGTGGTTTACCGGCACTGCGCCCCGAGCGGGTGATTGCCGTAGCCAAGTCCTTCAGCTCATCAGTGGGAACCGGTACCTTGATTACTGCCATGGAAGAACAGGACAGCTTCCGCGAAGCCGCCAATGAGTACGGCGCGGTAACCGGGCGTCCCCGTGATATGGGCTATTTCGATGCCGTGGCCACCCGTAATGGTGTCGAGCTGCAGGCAGCTACCGAAGTGGCGCTGACCAAGCTGGATTGTTTGAGTGGGATGCAGGATCTGAAAATCTGCATCGATTATCAGGGCGATCACAGCGAAAACCCGATTTGGCCACAAACCTCAGCCTTGGCGCCGGTTTATGAGCAGATGGAAGGCTGGAGCGAAGACATCACGGCTTGTCGCACCTTTGAGAGCCTGCCTCTGGCGGCGCAAAAGTATGTGCAGCGGGTTGAAGAGCTGATGGGCGTACCGGTAAAAATGATCTCTGTCGGCCCGGAGCGGGCGCAGATGATCCTCCGCTAACAGCCTCTTGTGTGCCATGCCGCAACCTTAGCTTGTTAAAGAGAGCGGAATAAAGAGAACTGATTGAGGGCCCCATTCACTTTTACCGGGTGAATGGGGCCCTTTGGTTGTATCGGCTTGCAAGATAAACTCTTGGAGACATGGACCTGCTCCAGAAAAAGGAATAATGACCATGAACAAACAGCAGGAAACGGCAAAACCAAACTCAATATCTCAGCGAGATGAGCCGCTGGTTCGGCGGCTCACGGATGAGGAGATAGCCGAGCTCAGGCGGGATATGGCCGAATCGGCTGCCTGGATGCGCGCCGAATTGAAACGGCGCAGGGAAGCCAAAGATAAAGCGGACAAGGCTCAGGAAGCACAAGACTAAGGAATCGTCATGTCGCTTAAGGAGCGCTGCGAATAATAAACTGCCCGCAATCGCGGGCAGTTTGGTCTTTCTATAGCGAGCCCGAGTTACTGGCTCTGCAATACAGGCGCCAACTGCTGCTGTCTTTCGTCTATGCGGGTATGGTCCCGTGCCAGCAGGGTGTAGATGGTCGGCAATATAAACAGGGTAAACAGCGTGCCTATCAACATGCCGGAAACGATCACCAGGCCCAGACCGAAACGACTGGCGGCACCGGCGCCGCTGGCAAACAGCATGGGGATAAGCCCAAATACCATGGCGGCTGTGGTCATCAGCACCGGCCGCAGGCGGATCCTGGCGGCTTCCAGTATCGCCTGTTGACGGCTCAACTGTTTTTGCTGTTGCAGCTCGTTGGCAAACTCCACCATTAAAATGCCGTGTTTGCTGATAAGGCCTATCAGAGTGACCAACCCTATCTGGGTGTAGATATTGAGAGTGGTCAACCCCAACGCCAGTGGCAACAGGGCGCCGCAGATGGACAAAGGCACAGTGATCAGAATGATAAGCGGGTCAATCAGGCTTTCATACTGCGCCGCCAGCACCAGATAGATGATCAGCAGCGCAGCGATAAAGGCAAAGGCCAAACTATTGCCTTCGTGCACATACTGGCGCGAGTCAGACTGCCAGTCATGGCTGTAGTCGGCGGGCAGTGCTGCAAGCTGCTGCTCGAGGAAGGCCACAGCTTGCCCCATGCTTACTCCCGGCGCCGGAATCGCCTGTAAGGTGGCGGCATTTTGCTGGCCGAACTGACTCAGACGGTTTGGCTCGACTCCGCGCTCGAGTGTGACCAGGCCGGAGAGGGGCACCAGAGTGCCATCAGTGCTGCGTACATACTGTTTGCCAAGCTCTTCGGCCGAGAGGCGTTGTTCCCTCAGGCTTTGGGGGATTACATCATAGGCGCGGCCATCCATGGCGAAGCGATTGACATAGTTCTCACCTACCAGCAACGCCAATGACTCGGCGATATCCTGCATCCTCACCCCTAAGCTGTTGGCCTTGGCCCTGTCGACACTGAGTTGCACCACTGGGTTGTTGTAATCCAGATCGCTGTCCACCACGACAAACAAACCGCTCTGGCGCGCCGCCTGCTTGATTTGCTCCATGGTTTGATAAAGCTCGGGGTAAGCGCCGGGGGAGCGCAATACCATCTGCACCGGCAGCCCGCCGGTGGAACCTGGCAGGGGCGCCAACTGGAAGGCAAAGATACTGCTGCCCGGGATAGTGCCCGCCAGTTGCTGCAGCTCGGTCTGAATAGCACTGGCGTCTCGGCTGCGCTCACTCCAGTCACTGAGATTGATACCGCCGAAACTGGCCGCCGGGCCGTCGGTGCCATTGATTATCCAGGTACCCTGGGTTTCCGGGATCCGGGTAAATATTTGATCCAACTGCCGGTTGAAGTGCTCGGCATACTCTAGATTGGCATGTTGCGGCGCCTTGATGGCGGTTAATACGCCGGCCTGATCTTCCGTGGGGGCCAATTCCCGCTGCGGCTGCAAATAGAGCCATGGAAGAGCAAGCATCACCAGCAGGGCGAAGCCCAAGCTAAGGGTTCTATGGGCGAGCGACCATTTCAGCAGACGGCCATAGCTATCGCCCAAGCGCTCGAAAAAATGCTCGGCGGCGCGGGCCAGTCGGCCTTCGCTCTGCTTTGGTTGCAGCAACATTGAGCTCATTACCGGCGATAAGGTCAGGGCGACTATGCCGGAGACAAGTACAGCACCGGCTAGGGTCATGGCAAACTCACGAAACAGGCTGCCGGTAAGGCCGCCCATCAAGCCTATGGGGGCATAAACTGCCGCCAGGGTAATGGTCATGGCTATCACAGGGCCGGCCACTTCGCGGGCGCCTATCAGGGCAGCTGCCACAGGGTGTTTCCCCTCTTCGATATGGCGGTGGACGTTTTCTACCACCACAATGGCGTCATCCACCACCAGGCCTATGGCCAGCACCATGGCCAAGAGAGTGAGCAGGTTAATGCTGAAACCAAAGGCCAGCATCAGTGCAGCGGCGCCGAGCATGGATAGGGGAATGGTGGCTATGGGGATCAGCACAGAGCGCAGCGACCCGAGACACAAGAGGATCACCAGCACAACTATCAACAGTGCTTCGAGCAAGGTGCGCAGCACTTCATCTATGGATGCCTGAATAAAGCGGGCGTTTTCATAGGCAAGTTCCACCCGAACACCCGGCGGCAAGGTTTTGCGGATCTCCGGCAACTGCTTGCGAATGCCATCCACTATGATCAGAGGGTTGCCCTTGGGGGTGGCAAATAGCCCCAGATGCACAGCTGCCTGACCATCCATGGAGGCGCTGCTTTCTTTGGAAGCGGCGCCCAGCTCCACAGTGCCGACATCACCGAGGCGCACCAAGTCCCGCCCATCGTTTTTCAATACCAGATCGCGAAAGGCTGCGACATCAGTGATATCGGTATTCACCTTGATATTGGCGACAACAAACTGGCCCTTGACCACACCGGGAGCGGCCTGAAAGTTGTTACGTCGCAGCGCATCGGCCACATCGGCGGCCGTCAGGCCTCGTCCGGCAAGCTTGTCGCTGTCGAGCCAAAGGCGCACCGCCAGTTGTTGACCGCCAAACTGCTGGACCTTGGCCACACCGGTAATGCTGGCAAATCTGGGCTCGACCACCCGCGACAGATAGTCGGTCAGGGCCGGAATGCTCAGGCTGTCACTGGCAAAACCGACATAAGCCACGGCGGTGGATTCACCCGAGGAGCGCTCGATAACAGGATCGAAGGCATCCTTGGGCAATTTGTAGCGCACGGCACTGACCTTGGCCATCACTTCGGTCAGAGCCTGGGTGGAGTCACTGTTGAGTGTCATCCTGAGTTGAATTTGACTGCGGCCCTGAGTGGAGGATGAGGAGATAAAATCGACGCCCTCCACTGATGACAGCGCCTGAGTCAGCACCTGGGTCACAAAGCCCTGCATCAGCTCGGCCGAGGCGCCGGGATATTGGGTTGTCACACTGATAGTGGCGTTTTCCAGCTGCGGATATTGGCGCACCGGCAACTTGCCAATGGAGAACAGCCCCAGCAATAGGATAAGACTGCTGACCACCAGTGCCAGCACCGGACGCTCGACAAAACGGTCGGTAAATCTCATTGTGATTGCCCCTTGCTCTGATAAAGCAGCGCTGCGGTGAGGCTGTCCTGGCCCGTGCTGCTGACCTGGACGCCATCACTCAGCCTGAGTTGACCGGAGGTGACCACCAGTTGATCAAGCGACAGGCCGGAGATGACCTCGACCCAGCCATTCTGACGTTGGCCGGTTTTAACTGCCACTTTGTGGGCCGTGAGGCTTTGTTCTCCGGCATCGACCCGAAACACGGTTTCGCCCCAGGTGTTATAAGTGATGGCGCTTTCGGGGATCATCAGCGCCTGGCGTCTTGACTTTTCCAACGCCACCCGGGCAAACATGCCGGCTCTCAGCTTGGCAGCGCCATTCTCCTGGCTTGGATAGCTGGCCGCCTTTTCGGCAGGCTTGTCGTCAACTCGCTCTTTATCATCGGACTCGCCGTCAATAGGTTTTGGCAGCAATATCGCCTGCAGTTGCAGCATTCGTGAGCTGCCGACAATCGGCTCTATGGCGCTCAGTTTGGCGGGCCAGCTTTCATCGGGGCGTAAGTCTGTCCTGAGTTGCAATGTCTGCCCAAGCTCAAGTTTATCGGCCTGGGCTTCGCTGATGGCAAAGTTGATTTTGAGCTGGCTGTCATCCACCAATTGGGCGATGGTTTCACCGGCGCCAAGGTATTGGCCCAAGTGAATCTTGCGGATCCCCAAGGTGCCGGAGAAGGGGGCCTTGATGGCCTTTTGGGCTATCTGAGCCTGGGTTCGGGCGACAGCGGCGCGGGCCATATCGCGCTCGGCCAGGGCATTGTCCAGTGCTTCCCTGGAGGCCAGATTATCGGCGGCCAGGCTAACAAGACGCCGATAGGCACTCTCGGCTGCCAGTAACTGCGCCTCTTGCTGCAACAGTTCGGCTTGCTCCACCGCATCATTGAGCTGCACCAAGAGTTCACCGGCTTTAACCTGTTGCCCCGAGTCGAAGTGCAGCGCCGTTACCCGGCCGGATGTCTCGGCAGCGACGGCGATTTGGGCCGCGGCTTCCAGTTCGCCGACGGCGTCGAGTTGCTGTGGCAGGCTGATTTGTTGCACGCTGGCCAATGACACAGCCACAGGGCCATAGCCATGGCCGCCACTGTCTGCCTCATCATCGGCTTTCAGGCCGTAGGTAAGACCCAGGCCGAGAAGCAGCGAAAGGCCAAGCATCAGAGATAGGGATTTGTTGATCATGATAGCGACAAGTTTCCTGTGTTTTTTGTCGTTTATGTAAGGGGGCCATCCTTGGCGGGGGTTGATTTATTCCTTCGGCGGCACTATAAAACCTCAAGTTAACTTGAGGTCAATAGTCAATGAACACAAAATTTACTGCCGAACCTGAAAATGGTGACGAAGGGTCATCCCGCGGTGCTCTGACCATAGGCCAGGTCGCCAAACGCAGTGGGGTACCGGTTTCCACCATTCACTTTTATGAGTCCAAAGGGCTTATCAGCAGCCAGCGCAGCAGTGGCAACCAGCGGCGCTTTCCCTCGACTGTGCTTAGGTTGATTGCCATCATCAAGGTGGCGCAGCGCACCGGAGTGCCGCTGGAGGAGATAAAGCAGGCACTGGCCAAATACGGCACCAACGCCAAGTTGACGGCGGCGCAGTGGCGGACCATTTCCGCCGAGTTAAGGGCCTCGCTGGATGAGAGGATCAAGAAGCTGACCCGGCTGCGGGACGAGCTGGACAGCTGCATAGGCTGTGGTTGTTTATCGCTGGCCGAATGTCCACTCAGAAATCCCGATGATGTGCTGGGTCAGGAAGGCGCGGGCCCGAGGATCCTGGAGCGGCCTTGAGTCTATTCCGCATGCAGGCGCCGAAAGAGTCGATATCCGCGGGTATCGGATTTGGTACTGGTATTCATGCCAGTTATACTGGCGCCGCATTGAGAACGGATGGATAGAATGACAGAGAATCGTGACTTACATTGGATGCAGTTGGCCATGGAGATGGCGCAAAAGGCTGAAGTCCTCGGGGAAGTGCCGGTAGGGGCAGTGCTGGTCAAAGATGACAAGCTTATTGCCTGCGGCTGGAACCAGCCTATTGCCGCCAACGACCCCTGTGCCCACGCGGAAATTCTCTGCCTCAGGCAGGCGGGCAGTCAACTGGAAAACTACCGTCTGCTGGATACTACCCTCTATGTGACGCTGGAGCCTTGCGCCATGTGCGCCGGGGCCATGGTGCATGCCAGGGTGGGGAGACTGGTGTACGGGGCTGCAGATCCCAAGACAGGCGCGGCCGGTTCAGTGCTGGATCTGGTGCGTCATCCCCTGTTCAATCACAAGTTGGCGGTCAGCGCCGGGGTGATGGAACAGGAGTGCAGCGAACAGTTGAGCGCCTTTTTCAGGCGACGCAGACAGGAGCAGAAGGCATTGAAGCAGGCAAGGAAACTTAATCTGCCTGCTGCAGAAAACTGAAGAAGAGTTTGTGACGGTTGAGAATGCGTTTGTGACGGGTTTTAACCAGGCTGCGGCGACGGGCCATTGCATTGTTAATGGTCTTTCTTTTCATAAGCTTACCTTAGTATATTCTGAAGTTTTTGTAATGCTTCCAAGCTAACAGCTTATTTAAGCTTGCGCCAGCCCCAAATGGCGGGCTGCGCATCAAAGCCAGACTGGTTGGCGCGAAAATGAGTCGTGTGCGGGGTTTTCAGTTGGGCTGGGCACCGCTGAGTTCGGTTTCTTCCCCGGCCTGGGATTCCGCTTCTCTTTGTGCCGCCTCTTCCTGAGCCTGCTCCCTGGCCAGGGCTTCCAGTTTGGCCTGATTGTCTATCCACACCAGAGTGTCATAGTAACGGCGAATGCTGTCGACATAATGCACCGCCTCGTTGCCTCTGGCATAGCCATAGCGGGTGTGCTGGTAGTATTTGCGCTTTTGCAGCAAGGGCAATACCTGCTTGAGATCTTTCCAGGCACTGGGGTTAAGGCCTCTGGCCTGTGCCAACTTACGGGCATCCTCCACATGGCCATAGCCTATGTTGTAAGAGGCGAGGGCAAACCACATCCGCTCCTCCTCCGGAATAGACTCAGGCAGGCGTACCAAAATGTCGCTCAGATAACGGGCACCGCCACGGATGCTCTGCTCGGGATCGAGGCGATTCTCCACTCCCAACTGTTTGGCGGTTGCCAGGGTCAGCATCATCATGCCGCGCACGCCGGTCGGTGAGCGGGCCCTGGGGTTCCAGTGCGACTCCTGATAACTGGTGGCGGCCAGCTTGCGCCAGTCGAGTTCACCGGCATAGGTTTCAAACAGATGGCGGTACTTGGGCAGCTTGCTGTCGACCGCGCGGATAAAGGCGCGGGTGTCAACATAGTCGAAACGTTTGACATGGCCGAAGTACTTTTCCACCAAGTGTTCTAGCGTGCCGTCTCTTTGTTCCTGGTGCCAGAAACGCAGCAGTTGGCTCATCAGTTGATCGCTGCCCCTGGGAGGCAACAGCCAAACCACAGCCTGTTGCTGCTCCAGCACCTGGCCGGATCTCAGCTCAGGCATAAAACGGCGATTGATATTGATGCTGGTGGAATCTGAAATGGTGTAGCTGAGTTCGCCGCTGGCTATCATGCTCAGTAGCTCTTCATTATCTTTATCTGCGACCTGTTGCCACTCAAGGTTGGGATTATCTGCCTTGAGTCGGTTCAGGGTTTCCACAAACGACGAGTCGGCTATCACAGTAACAGGCGCATCCAGGGCGTTGAGATCTTTGGGAACAGGGGTGCCGGCGCGGTAGACCATCACCTGATTGACCCGATAAAGCGGCGGCCCGAGACGAAACTGTTGTCTGCGGCTCCGGGTATCCGACAGCCCGGCGGCAATCAAATCTATCTCGTTTTGTTTCAGCGCCTGGTAGAGCTCATTGATATTGCCATAGGGTTTCATCTCCAGCGGCTTGCTGAGAAAGTCGGCGAAACGCGCCGCCATCTCATAATCAAACCCGGCGCTGCCCTGGGTGGAAGAAACATAGATTTGTGGGCCATAGAGGGTGCCAACCCTGAGTTCCTTGGCCTCATTCACCGCCGGGGTTACCTGAGCTTCATCCACGACAGGTTGCCGGCAGCCTGCCAGCAAGATTATCAGGGTGAGAGTCGCGGTGAATCGTTTCATTATCTATCGGTAAAAGCCCTTAGCCTGTGGTTTGCCGCTGAGATAGGGGTTATTCCTTTTGTTTGATTAATTTGTAAATAAATTCAATGAATTGCGTCTTGGTTGCAGGCCTGGTATCCCCGTGATTGAACCATGGGGTCAGGCACCGGAGGGTATATTACCCCATAGGATTACTTTATATCACAGGAAACACTGTTTTAAGCAAAGTCTGAGGTGATTTGTAGGGCGCATTTACCTATAATAGCGCCACCTCTGACCCTGTAATTATAAATAATAAGGTGATAAGACGTGATGGAGATCATCCGCGGAGCCCCCGCACTCTCGGCATTCAGAGTGCAAAAGCTGATGCAGGCCTGTGAAGCCGCCCAGCTTCCGGTAAAGCAAATCTATGCCGAATATGTTCATTTGGCTTATCTGAGCGAAGCGCTCAACCCCGATGACCAAGCGCAGTTGAGTAAGATTCTAACCTACGGTCCGGCCATCGAATCCCACGAGCCCCAAGGCACTCTCCTGTTTGTTACTCCCCGTCCCGGTACTATTTCTCCCTGGTCTTCCAAAGCCACCGACATCGCCCAAAACTGCGGCCTCAAGCAGGTAAAACGTTTGGAACGCGGTCTGGCTTATTATGTGGAATCCGACGCTCTGAGCAGCGAACAGCTCAAGAGCCTCAAGGCGCTGCTGCACGACCGCATGATGGAAGTGGTACTGGACAGCTTTGAAGCGGCCGATGTGCTGTTTGCCCGCACTGAGCCCAAGCCTTTTGTCAGCGTCAACATTCTCGGCGAAGGCCGCCGGGCGCTGGAAATCGCCAACCGCGAAATGGGCCTGGCGTTGGCCGATGATGAAATCGACTACCTGGTCACCAATTTCCTGCGCCTTGAGCGCAACCCCAACGACATTGAACTTATGATGTTCGCCCAGGCGAACTCAGAGCACTGTCGTCACAAGATCTTCAACGCCGATTGGACCATTGACGGCGAAGTGCAGCCCAAGTCGCTGTTCAAGATGATCAAGAATACCTATGAGAAGACCCCGGACTATGTGTTGTCGGCCTATAAAGACAACGCCGCGGTAATGACAGGTTTTGAAGCCGGGCGTTTCTTCCCCGACAGTGACGGCGTTTATCGCTATCACACAGAGCCGATGCATATTCTGATGAAGGTGGAGACCCACAACCACCCGACCGCCATCAGTCCTTATCCTGGTGCTGCCACAGGCTCGGGCGGTGAAATCCGTGACGAAGGCGCTACCGGCCGCGGCTCCAAGCCCAAGGCGGGTTTAACCGGCTTCAGCGTATCCAACCTCAAGATCCCTGGCTTTGTGCAGCCTTGGGAAGGCGACTACGGCAAGCCGGACCGGATTGTGACTGCCTTTGACATCATGATCGACGGCCCTCTGGGCGGCGCCGCTTTCAACAACGAATTCGGTCGTCCGGCTCTGCTGGGTTACTTCCGCACCTATGAGCAGCAGGTTTGCAGCCACAATGGTGTCGAGGTGCGCGGTTATCACAAGCCTATTATGCTGGCCGGCGGCCTTGGCAACATTCGCGAAGAGCACGTACAGAAAGGGGAGATCTCCTTAGGCGCCAAGCTGATTGTACTGGGTGGCCCGGCGATGAACATTGGCCTTGGCGGCGGCGCGGCTTCCTCCATGGCGTCCGGCCAGTCCAGTGAAGATCTGGACTTTGCCTCGGTGCAGCGGGAAAACCCGGAAATGGAACGCCGCTGTCAGGAGGTTATCGACCGCTGCTGGCAGATGGGCGATGCCAACCCCATCCAGTTTATTCACGATGTGGGCGCCGGTGGTTTGTCCAACGCCTTCCCTGAGCTGGTCAGCGATGCCGGTCGCGGCGGTAAGTTTGAGCTGCGTAACGTGCCTTCCGATGAGCCAGGCATGAGTCCGCTGGAGATCTGGTGTAACGAATCCCAGGAGCGTTATGTGCTGTCTGTGGCAGCCGAAAACCTGGATACCTTCGCCGCCATTTGTGAGCGCGAGCGTGCGCCATTTGCCGTGGTGGGCGAGGCGGTTGCCGAGCAGCACCTGAGCCTGAGCGATGAGCACTTTGACAACAAGCCTATCGACTTGCCGCTGGAAGTCTTGTTGGGCAAACCACCCAAGATGAGCCGTGATGTAGTGAGTCAAAAGGCGCAGTCTGCGGCGCTGGATGAAGCTTCCATCGATCTCGCACAAGCCGTTAAGCGGGTGCTGACTCTGCCAACCGTTGCCGACAAGAGCTTCTTGATCACCATAGGCGATCGCACGGTAACCGGCTTGGTGAACCGCGATCAGATGGTCGGCCCCTGGCAGGTACCTGTGGCGGATTGCGCCGTTACCGCCGCCTCGTTCGACAGCTATGTGGGCGAAGCCATGTCCATGGGTGAGCGCACTCCGCTGGCCTTGCTGGATTTTGGCGCCTCGGCGCGGATGGCCGTGGCCGAATCCTTGCTGAACATGGCCGGTGCCGATATCGGCTCACTGAAGCGCATTAAGCTGTCGGCCAACTGGATGTCTGCAGCCGGTCACCCAGGTGAAGATGCCGGCCTCTATGAGGCGGTCAAGGCGGTGGGCGAAGAGCTGTGTCCCGAGCTTGAACTGACCATTCCCGTGGGCAAAGACTCAATGTCGATGAAGACCGCCTGGGAAGACAGGGGCGAGCAGAAGGCGGTTACTGCCCCTATGTCGCTGATCATCTCCGCCTTCGGTGCGGTGCGCGACATTCGCAATACCGTGACCCCTGAGCTGCGTACCGACAAGGGCGAAACCCTACTGCTGCTGGCCGATCTGGCCAAGGGCAAGACTCGTCTGGGTGGTTCCTGTCTGGCGCAGGTGTTCGGTGAGCTGGGCGATATCGCGCCGGATCTGGATCAGGCAGCCGTATTGAAAGGTTTCTTCGAGGTGACTCAACAGTTGGTGGCCGAGCGGAGTTTGCTGGCTTACCACGACAAGAGTGACGGCGGTCTGTTCACCACCTTGGTGGAGATGGCCTTCGCCGGTCACACTGGCCTGAATGTGGATATTTCTGCGCTGGCCGGCAGCGCCCTGGCGCGCCTGTTCAACGAAGAGTTGGGCGCCGTGCTGCAGGTGAGCAAAGACCAAGCCGCCGAGATTATCAAGGCTTACACTGATGCCGGTGTGGATTGTCATCCGATAGCAGAGCTGAGCGACGATGGCCGCATCCGTATCCAGGATCAAGGTGCTGAAATTTATAGTGCTTCACGCACCGAGCTGCGTAAGCTCTGGTCTGAAACCACCTACAGAATGCAGGCGCTCAGGGACAACCCTGAGTGTGCCCGTGAAGAGTTTGACCTCAAGCTGGATGAAACCGATCCAGGCCTGACGGTTAACTTAAGCTTTGATCCGGCAGAAGATGTTGCCGCGCCTTATATCCTCAAGGGCGTTGCGCCCAAGATGGCGATTTTGCGTGAGCAAGGGGTCAACTCGCATATTGAGATGGCAGCTGCGTTCGAGCGTGCCGGTTTTGAAAGCCGCGATGTGCATATGTCGGATATCCTCAGTGGCCGTATCAGCCTGGAAGAGTTCCAGGGACTGGTGGCCTGTGGTGGCTTCTCTTACGGTGATGTACTGGGCGCCGGTGAAGGTTGGGCCAAGTCCATCCTGTTCAACAGCCGTGCCCGTGAGGACTTCAGCCGCTTCTTCGAGCGTGCCGACAGCTTTGCTCTGGGTGTTTGTAACGGTTGCCAGATGCTCTCCAACCTCAAGGAGATCATTCCGGGTACCGAGCATTGGCCGCACTTTGTCCGTAACCGCTCTGAACGCTTTGAAGCGCGTTTTAGCCTGGTGGAAGTGCAGCAAAGCCCATCGCTGTTCTTCAGCGGTATGGCCGGCTCCAGAATGCCGATTGCCGTTTCCCACGGGGAAGGGCGTGCCGAGTTTGCTTCAGCTGCCGCCATGGCGGCTGCCGAGCAGAGCGGCACTGTGGCGCTGCGTTATGTCAATGGTAAAGGTGAGGTGGCCAGCTTGTATCCACAGAACCCCAACGGCTCGCCCAACGGCTTGTCCGGGATCTGTAGCCTGGATGGCAAAGTCACCATCATGATGCCTCACCCTGAGCGGGTGTTCCGCACAGTCGCCAACTCCTGGCATCCGGAAAACTGGGGTGAAGACAGCCCTTGGATGAGAATGTTCCGTAACGCCAGAGTGAAGTTGGGATAAGGTTAAAAATCATCCCATAAAGGGTAAAAAAAGGCGGGTATTTATAACCCGCCTTTTTTATTTAACTTTTGCCCTACAGTAAAAACTTTAAATCATCAATAGGTTGCACTTTGTTCAATATATTCTTATGTATTGAAGTGTCAAAATGCAGGCTTTACAGCGCTTAACAGGCTAAAGCCGGACTAAGGCTGGAATCACTCTTTAATGGCTGCAGAGACGAAAAAGCCCCATAGGAATACCTATGGGGCCGTTTTGCGCTAACAAAACTTCAAGACAAGCAGTTGCTCAGCTGTGATTAGTAAACCAGTTGAGACTTGTAAAGTTCAACAAAAACAGGCTTGTAGCAGTTAACCAGACGTTCAAAAAACTTTTTCATAACGATATCTCCACACAAAGTTCAGTCAATGTGCGCGGAGGAAGGTCTGCAGATATTGATGTCGGCCGACCCGAGCGTCTCCTTAACACAGGCTACATATTAGTCAACCCTGGCGGCTTTATCAAACGAGAAATAATATGATATGAGATTAGAAAAATTAATCTGAATTTTTGGTGGTTTTTATGTTTGGTTAATTGGCTTTTATTTATTTTACCATAATCAAAAGGTTAAAAAATAATGAGATCGAAGTCACACGATTTGAGTTAGCATATTTAACCTTGAAAATTGTTAAAAAGTTTATTTTGGCTAGTTTATACATGTTTTTTCATAAAGCATCCAAAATGATGAATTATTTATAGTTGGTGCAAATGCTCTAACAGGATTTTGTCACAAAGTCAATACTCATCCTTGGTGGCTGTGTGCCCCTCCGCAAAACCCAGCTAAAGCCCGGAGTTTGATTGATTTGCGTCAAATTCAAGTGGTATAAAATCAGGGCAAATCTTAGCTGAACTAATAACGCAAGTGCCTGATATTAAATAATTTGCAAATATTGGAACACTGGCAAATGCTGATGCTGATCGCATAAATCTGCAAAAGCGTGATTCGTCTCTCGTTAAGGCCGCCAAAAACCGATTTTTAAGCTTTTGGTGAGTTAAAGCGCAGCAACGCGAATCATTTGGGTGGTTTATCCGGGTTTCCGGGTAGATAAGAAATTAATGAACTAAGCTATCCAACTCACCACCTGTTGTCTTTGATGGGGATCTGAAGACAACGGGCGGAGCACCATGTAAGGAGTCACAAATGATAGTTGAAGAAGTCGTTGAGCTATCGCGCATACAATTCGCGCTGACAGCCATGTATCACTTCTTGTTTGTTCCTTTGACTTTGGGTTTGGCCTTCCTGCTGGCAATCATGGAATCACTCTATGTGATGACAGATAAGCAGATCTACAAGGACATGACTAAATTCTGGGGCAAACTTTTCGGTATTAACTTTGCCCTGGGGGTTACCACAGGTCTGGCAATGGAGTTCCAGTTCGGTACCAACTGGTCCTACTACTCACACTATGTGGGTGACATTTTCGGTGCTCCTCTTGCGATTGAGGGCTTGATGGCCTTCTTCCTGGAATCCACTTTCGTGGGTATGTTCTTCTTCGGTTGGGACAGATTCTCCAAGCGTCAACACTTGGCTGTGACCTGGTTGGTTGCATTGGGAAGTAATTTGTCTGCGCTGTGGATCCTGGTCGCCAACGGCTGGATGCAAAACCCTGTGGGTAGCGTGTTCAACTATGAAACCATGCGCATGGAAATGACCAGCTTCGCTGAAGTGGTATTTAACCCAGTTGCTCAGGTTAAATTTGTTCACACTGTCGCTTCCGGTTATGTAGCCGGTGCCATGTTTGTTCTGGCTATCAGTTCTTACTACATCCTCAAGAAGCGTGACCTGCCATTTGCCCGCCGCTCTTTCGCCATTGCGGCGAGTTTTGGTATGGCCTCTATCCTGTCTGTTATCGTACTGGGTGACGAATCCGGTTATAAAGTTGGTGAAGCTCAGCGGGTGAAACTGGCAGCGATTGAAGCTGAATGGCACACAGAGCCTGCTCCGGCAGCCTTTACTGCGATAGGTTTCCCTAACCAGGAAACCATGCATACCGACTATGCCATCAAGATCCCATATGCCATGGGTATCATAGCTACTCGTTCTATCGATGAAGAAGTGACAGGTATCAAGGATCTGATCGCCGAGCACGAAGTTCGCATCCGCAACGGTATGAAGGCTTATGCCCTGCTTGAGCAGTTGCGTGCCGCCAAGGCTGACCCTGCTATTGAGGAAGATCCTGCGGTTCGCGCGGCTTTCGAAGAGCAGAAAGTTGACCTGGGTTACGGTCTGTTGCTGAAGCGCTACACAGATAAAGTGGTCGATGCCACCGAAGAGCAGATTAAGGCGGCCGCAAGGGATTCTATTCCAAGCGTAGCACCGCTGTTCTGGAGCTTCCGTATCATGGTGGGCCTTGGTTTCGTCATGCTGGTAGTGTTTGCAGCTGCCTTCTGGCAGAGCACCCGTCATCAGATTGAAGAGAAGAAGTGGGTACTCAAAGCTGCGCTCTACAGCTTGCCTCTGCCTTGGATCGCCATCGAGTGTGGTTGGTTTGTGGCCGAGTATGGTCGTCAGCCATGGACTATCTCCGAGATTCTCCCGACCTTTGTGTCTGCTTCCAGCCTGACGGCGGCCGATCTCTGGTTCAGTATCATCAGCATTACTCTGTTCTACACTGTGCTGTTGGTTATCGAGCTCTTCCTGATGTTCAAGTTTGCGCGCCTGGGTCCAAGCAGTCTCAAGACCGGCCGTTATCACTTTGAAAAACTAGAAGCCTGAGCAGAGGGATTTCATTATGTTTGATTATGAAATATTAAGATTTATCTGGTGGTTGTTAGTTGGCGTCTTGCTCATAGGCTTCGCTATTACTGATGGCTTTGACATGGGGGTAGGTGCCTTACTGCCAATCTTGGGTAAGGACGATACCGAGCGCCGGGTGATGATTAACACGGTTGCTCCTCACTGGGATGGTAACCAGGTGTGGTTGATCACCGGTGCCGGTGCCCTGTTCGCCGCTTGGCCTACTGTATATGCCGTTTCTTTTTCCGGCTTTTACGTGGCCATGATCATAGTGTTGCTGGCGCTGTACCTGCGTCCTGTAGGTTTCGACTATCGCTCCAAGATAGAAGATCCACGCTGGCGCAAGAGCTGGGACTGGGCATTGTTTGTCGCAGGTTTTGTTCCTCCGCTGATTATAGGTGTTGCCTTCGGTAACCTGCTGCAAGGCGTGCCTTTCAGCTTCGACGAGTACCTGCGTGCCCACTATGATGGTGGCCTGTTCGGTCTGCTCAATGGCTTTGGCCTGTTGGCCGGTCTGGTCAGTGCCTGTATGTTCATGATGCAGGGTGCTTGCTGGTTGCAGATGAAGACCGAAGGTGAGCTGCGCAATCGCGCCGCTGCAGCTTCACAGTTGACCGCACTGCTGCTGATTGTACTGTTCGGTGCAGCCGGTGTGTGGCTGGCTACCGGTATTGATGGCTATGTGGTGACTTCGGCTCTGGATACTAACGCCGTATCTGACCCAACCATGAAGACAGTTGAAGTTGTTTCCGGTGCTTGGATGGCCAACTACGACAAGTACCCAGTGACCATGCTGTTCCCTGCTTTGGGCCTGTTGGCGCCGGCCTTGGTGCTGCTGACCAGCCGTATGGGGCGTAGCGGTTTCGCCTTCCTGTTCAGCTCACTGGCCATTGCCGGTATCATCCTGACCTGTGGCGCGGCTATGTTCCCATTCGTGATGCCTTCATCACAGGAGCCTAACGTCAGTCTGACCATGTGGGACGCTACCGCCAGCCAGATGACTCTGACTGTGATGACTTGGGTTGCGATCATCTTTGTACCAACAGTGTTGAGTTACACCTGCTGGACTTACTACAAGATGTATGGCCGTCTGAACCGTCAGCACATTGAAAACAACAGCACATCACTTTACTAAGGAGCCTGAATTATGTGGTATTTCACTTGGATACTCGGCATTTTATTGGCTTGTTCCTTCGGTATCATCAATGCTCTCTGGTTGGAAAATACAGAGAACATGGATAGAGACACTGAAGAGAAGTGATAGCTTGAGTTAGAATCGAAAGCCTCCGCCTGCGGGGGCTTTTGTCTTTTTAAGGGGGCTATGGTGGCAAATGATGAGTTAGAGCCGAGAGGGCCGCAGCAGGTCAGTGAAAGTGAGGCGGCTGAGCTGATTGAAAACTGGCTCAGGCAGGACAGGATGCGAATGCAGGCACTTGAGTGTGTTGCAAACCTTGGGCCTATTGATGCCTGGGTAGCCGCGGGATTTGTCCGTAATCTGGTGTGGGACAAGTTGCACGGCAGTGTATCCAGGCTCAGCGATATAGATGTGCTCTACTTTGAGCCAAACGACAGCTCGGAAGTCACCGACAGGGCCTATGAGGCCAAGTTGGCCACAGCACTCGACTTACCATGGTCGGTAAAGAACCAGGCCAGAATGCACCTTAAAAACCACCATAAACCCTATACTTCAGTGATTGATGCCATGAGTTACTGGCCAGAGCAGCAAACGGCCCTGGCTGTCAGGTTGAGGGCAGGGGAGCTGCAACTGCTCAATCTGTTCCCGCTTGGCCCATTACTGGCGTTGGAACTCAGTCCTAATCCCAAGAGCACTCCCGGCGTATTCGAGAGTCGGCTCAAGGCTAAGAACTGGTTGGCAAACTATCCGTTGCTGAAGAGGCTTTACTGAGTACTTTCTCAAGCATTCTCTGACACATTTATCTTGCCGATTGCAGTTATCTGGCATCCTCTGTTTCCTTTCCTCTCCAGTTAAAAACACCATTCTGTAAGTGCTGGTCAGCATATCTTACTGTGACTGATTGTTAATTTTTGGTTGTGAGCGCCTCGAGCGTCATTGCTCGAAAAATGTACTTTTCTTTCACTTTGGGGTTAGTGGAGTTTTGAACTGGCTCACTTATTTTAAAGGTGCAATATCAATAAATCTTTATTTTATGTGATCTGTTTCGCGCTTGCAGTATCTAAATCTGGGTACCTCTTAAAACGCTTGATGCAGATCAAAAATGTGAAGAGTTAAATCTGGCAGTGTGGCCTCAGTTGTTATGGATGTAATAAAAAACAAAGCGCTGTGTTGTCGCTACGGAGTGAGATGATGAAAAAAAATATCGTATCAGGATTGATTGCCGCCGCCCTTTTTTCTACTGTTGCTGCCCCTGCACTGGCCCACAAGGCCGGTGACTTTATTGTTCGTGCCGGTGCCGTTGTGGTAGCCCCGGACGAGTCCAGCCCGGTTGTGGCCGATATCGCCTCTTTTGGCGTGGACAATAACACCCAGTTGGGTCTGAACTTCGGCTATATGCTGACAGATAACTTTGGTATCGAACTGCTGGCTGCGACCCCGTTCAGCCATGACGTATCTCTGGGTGCTCTCGGCAAGATTGCCGAAACCAAGCACCTGCCGCCTACCTTGGTGGCCCAGTACTACTTCGGTAATGCCGAGTCCAAGCTGCGTCCTTACGTGGGTGTCGGGGTTAACTACACCAACTTCTTCGACAATGACTTCACCGATGAAGCTAAAGGTCTGGGTCTGGATAACCTGAGTTTGAGCAACTCTTGGGGCTGGGCCGCACAAGTGGGTCTGGATTATCAGATCAACGATAACTGGCTGGTAAATGCTTCAGTGTGGTACGCCAAGATCAGCACAGACGTGAAATTCACTATGGGCGGTGCCGAGCAGGTTGTCGATACTGACATAGATCCTTGGGTCTATATGATCAGTGTCGGTTACACCTTCTGATCTCCCCCAAACCCAGCTCCCAACCCAAAGCTCCCAACTATTGAAAAGGCGCCTCTGGCGCCTTTTTTGTCATTGGCGTCAGCTGTATGTTTTTCCTCTGAGGAAAATACTCTTGTCTTGATGGCAACTCGCTGGCATCAGTCCGGGCATTTATGCTGACAAGCAAATTCCTGCTCTATCAACTGATCCATGCGTTATTACCTTATCTGTGCCTTTGCCTTGGTTTTACTCTATCCATTGGGGATCGATCTTTACTTGGTTGGCTTGCCCGAGATAGCCCACACCCTGAACGCCGATGAGGCTCAATTGCACAACGCCTTTTCCTGTTATCTGGCGGGCATGGCTCTGGCCATGTTGCTCGGTGGGCATCTTGCCGATAGGCTTGGGCGCAAGCCGGTAGCCCTTTGCGGAGCGTTGATTTTTGTGCTGTCGTCGATTTGGGCCGCCACTACTCTATCAATCACGGCGTTTTTGTTTGCCAGGGCCGGACAGGGTATAGGTGCCGGAGCGGCCTATCTGGTGACCTTTGCCATTCTGCGGGATGTGCTTGATGACCAAAGACGAGCCAAAGTCTTGTCGATGATAAATGGAATTACCTGCATAGTGCCGGTTTTAGCGCCTGTGCTGGGGCATCTGGTTTTGCTGTATTTTCACTGGCCGGCGCTGTTTGTATTGATGGCTTTGTTGGCTGCGGCGGCGCTGTTTTTGTGTTTGGGTTTGCAAGAGTCGCTTCCGGCCAAGACGGCGGGAGAATTGATAGCCGGTGAATCCTTGCTCTGTGTGACTTTCGTCAGTCGCTTATTGATCAGTTGTCTGGCCGTGACAGCGATACTCACCTTCGTCAATACTTCGCCCATGCTGTTGATGGAGCAGTTAGGGCTCGACAGTGGTGGCTACGCCTCGGCCATGGGTGGTTTGGCACTGGTAAGCATGGTTATGGCCTTTATTTCTCCCTGGCTAATAGATTCGATTGGCCAACAACGCATGTTGCAACTGTCGCAACTGGCTTTTGCCTTGGCGGCTACTGTACTGCTGTTGGCTGCGTCTCTGGCCACAGAGCTTTGGCTATATTTGCTGGGCATTGGCTTTGTTTGCGCCGGCTTTTCTGTGGGGTTCGGGGTCACTATGAGCCAGGCTCTGGCCCCCTTTGCTCAGTGCTCGGCTCTGGCAAGTTCCATATTGGGGATCTGCCAGATAAGTTGGTCTGGAGCCTTCATTGCGATAAGTGCCTGGTTTGGACTGACGGCGAGCACCATGTTGATACTGAGCTTGCTGATCGCCGCTTTGGGCAGCATCATACTCCTGTATTTTACCTCGCGCGCTCCAATTAAGACCAATAGCCAATGGAAGCAAGATGAACAGAGCCTTACATCGCCTCGATCTTAACCTCTTGGTCACGCTGCAGATCCTCCTCAGTGAGCGTAGTGTTACCAGAGCGGCCAAACGCCTGTCGGTAACACCTTCTGCCGTGAGTAAATCTTTGACCAAGTTACGTCATTGGTTCGATGACCCTCTATTGGTTCGTTCTCCCCAAGGGCTGTTGCCGACGCCATTGGCGTTGGCATTGGCCGAAGAGTTGGCCGAGCTGTTTCAGTTGGCCAGCAGTATAGTGGCCAAACGCAATGTTGAAGTTCCCAAAGGGGTAGAGTTTCAGCTGATGTTGGAGTCACCATTCTACCTCGAATTGTTGCCTGAACTTCCTGGGTTGATTGATGCTCATTTCCCTGATTCCGTGGTGCGGATCCGCAATTGGGACTATGACTCCCTGGACGCCATTATTTCCGGCAAGGCTGACTTGGGGCTATCGGGGCGTGAGAGTCATCCCGGCTCGCGGGAGACGCTGGCACTCTTGCCTGCGGCCGTGGATTATGAGGTCTTGTTCAGCGACGAGCCCTTGGTATATCTGCGGAAAGATCATCCCGCACTGCAACAAGTCTGGAGCCTGGAGACATTCCTTGAGTATCGGCAAATCAATATCGAGTGGGAAAAATGTGAGGGCTGGGCTCTGGATAGCCTGCTGGCTGAAAAAGGTCTGAAGCGGGATATCGCGTTGTCGGTTTCCCTGTTTGAGCAATCTTTATGGCTGGCATCACAGCCCGGGTCGCAGCTGTTAACCACGGCTCCTGGCTATTGCCGGACCTATGCGGCCAGGACATGCCCTGAGCTGGTGACCCGGCCATTGCCAATGGTTGCGGAAGATAGGGAAAAGCTCACCATTCTCTTTACCCTGATGTGGCACAAACGCAACAGCCACAATCCCAAGTTGCGCTGGCTTAAGGAAACCATTCGCCGGCAATTGGAACAGCGGCTGTCGCTTTAAAAGATTATTCCGCTTGCCCCTTGCGTTTCTTCACCTTCCAATGGCGGGTGTTATAGATAAACTCGGGCAGCAGTTTGGTGAGCCAGGCAACCGTCGCCCAGCGTTTGGTGACATAGACCCGGCGCTTGCCTTTTTGCAGGGCGCGGATGATTTGCCCGGCAACCACATCTACGGGGGATAGCCATAGCCTGCTCTGCTGCAGCGCGGCCTTATCCAACAAACCCAACTGAATATCCGTGATGGTGATCGGTAGCTTGAGCCTTTGGGCATGCATGGACAGCCCCTCGAGATAGTTCATCCCAAAGGCTTTGGAGGCATGAAAGGCTACGCTGGGACCACCGCGAAGACCGGCAATGGAGTTGATAGCCGCAAGCTGGCCATAACCCTGCTCGCGAAACAGCCTGAAAGCTGTGTTGCAAACGGCGGCAAAGCCACGGACATTGACACTGATGATCTCATCTTCCAACTGCCAAGGCAGATCCGGGTGATAGGAGTTGAGTCCGGTATTGACCAACACCAGATGTGCACCCCCCAACTGTTGCCAAATCTGTTCCAGCTCGGCTATCAGGGTTTGTGGTTTATCTATGTCCAGGCCAAACACCTGAGCCTCGGTTGCCAGGGTGGCGGCAAACTCTTTCAATGAGTCGGGATCCTGTGCCAGCAATGCCAGTTTAGTGCCTTCATCGGCCAGGCGGCGGGCTATTTCACGGCTGAGGAGTGAGCTGGCGCCCACAATAATCGCAGTTGCTTGTGTCATAAGGATATTTGAACTCAAAAATGGAGTCCTATGATAGGATTATCCTCCCAGGTTCTCAATGATTAAACTTGGATGTATAGACATCCAGAAGTCTTTGTGTATGATTAGGAGCTAGCAATGAAAATGACAGGCAACTGGCTACGACTGCCAATGATGGCGGCTGTAGCAGGAATGATGGCACTCACAGGTTGTGCGACCCCGAATGCCACAGTCGAAATTGATGGCGATGTCTGGTACCGCGAACGTATTGCCCTGCCACCGGAAGCCGTGCTGACGGTTCAGGTTCAGGACGTTTCCAAGGCGGATGCTCCGGCAGAAGTGCTGGCGGTTATTCAGCGCGACAGCGTGACCAGCCCAACGCCTTTTAAGTTTATTCTTGCCCGGGATCAGTTCCAGAGTGGCCATAGCTACAGTGTCAGTGCCAGGATCACTCTCAAGGATGACTTACTCTTTATCAATACCCAGGCTTATCTTGTCGATATCGACAAGGCTGAGCCGGTATCAGTCATGGTGCAAAAGGTAGGGCGCTAACAGGTATACCAAGCCAAGCGCCTTGCCCTGGATAGTTCAGGAGAGGCGCTTTTATGCCCGTAAGAATACCCGATAACCTGCCAGCCGCCGGCGTTCTTGAGTCGGAGAATATCTTCGTTATGTCCGAGAGCCGGGCGGCGATGCAGGATATACGGCCGATGAAGGTGTTGATCCTCAATCTGATGCCCAACAAGATTGAGACAGAAACCCAGTTGCTGCGGCTGTTGGGCAATACTCCGTTGCAGGTGGATATCGACCTGCTGAGGATCCACGACAAAGAGTCGAAACATACACCGACCGATCATCTCAATACCTTTTACCGTGACTTTGAAGATGTGCGCCATCGCAACTATGACGGCCTGATCATCACTGGCGCCCCCCTGGGACAGCTGGATTTCGAGGAGGTCACTTATTGGGATCATATCCGCGAGATTATCGATTGGTCACAGGAGCATGTTACCTCGGTACTGTTTCTCTGCTGGGCGGCCCACGCCGGTTTTTATCACCTGTATCAACTCGAGCGCAAGATCCTTGCTGAAAAATGCTCCGGGGTTTATCAGCACAGGCGTATTCGCGCCCATGTGCCCTTGCTGCGCGGCTTTGATGATGAGTTTTATGCTCCGCACTCCCGCTATGCCCAAATGGATGTGGACGAGCTTAAGGCGCATCCCGAACTGACAGTGCTGGCCGAGTCGGACCAAGCCGGTGCCTATCTGGTGATCAGTAAGGACAATCGCAACCTGTTTGTGATGGGGCATCCAGAGTATCGCAAGTCGACCCTTAAAGATGAGTACCAAAGAGATCTGGCGGCCGGGTTGGCGCCCAAGATCCCGCAAAACTACTTCCGCAACGATGACCCAGAGGCTGAAGCTATTGCCCGTTGGTATAGTCACGGTAGTCTGTTGGTGAGCAACTGGCTCAACTATTATGTCTACCAGTTGACCCCTTATGACTTATCGGATCTCAGTGCTATTACGCCCTGGGAACAGAGTGGCTGAGCCCGTAACGCCAAATGTTTTGTTGGCGGGAGTCGCAGTCTTGTGATTCCTGTCGCCTAAGTCCTAAAGGGCTTAGCTCATATCAAGCCAGATGGCGTCGGCCTCTACTGCTTATGCTTCCTCAAACTGGTACTTCCTTCCCTAACCTTTTCTAAGCCGTAGTGTTTTGGCTTTCTTTCAGGGCACAAGCTGTCATCCTGCTGTAAATCCTCCCTGACAAAAATACCTATAAACAGAGCCTGTATTAGACTAATTAGTACTTGCCTTACGTTCGCGTAAACGTCAAAGTGGCAGCAATAGAGTGCAAATTTGCTGCACCTAACACCGCCGGCCTGCTGTTGGGCCGGTGTTTGGGTGCCCAACAAGGGAGTCAACAATGAGTCGTCCTCAGGACATTGTTATCGTCGCCGCCAAACGAACTGCCATGGGCGGTTTTCAGGGCTGTCTTTCCACTGTGCCTTCTCCTCAGCTGGCGGCTTTCAGCATCAAGGCCTTGATGGAAACTACAGGAGTGAAGGGCGAACAGGTCGATGAAGTGCTGATGGGATGTGTATTGCCGGCTGGTCTGGGGCAGGCCCCTGCCAGACAGGCGGTTTTGGGGGCAGGTTTGCCCCAGTCTGTTGGCGCAACCACAGTCAACAAGGTGTGCGGCTCGGGGATGAAAACCGTGATGCTGGCGCACGATCTTATCAAGGCCGGCAGTGCCAATATTGTGATTGCCGGTGGTATGGAGAGCATGAGTCAGGCGCCGTATCTGCTGGATAAGGCTCGCGGCGGCATGCGTATGGGCCATGGTAAGGTGCTGGATCATATGTTCCTCGATGGGCTGGAAGATGCCTACACAGGTGGCGCCATGGGAACTTTCGCCCAGAAAACTGCCGACGATTTTGGCCTGACCCGGGAAGCCATGGACGCCTTCGCCCTGAGCTCACTGGAAAAAGCCAATGCAGCCATCACCTCAGGTGCTTTCAAGGAGGAGATAGTTCCGGTAACCGTAAGCAGCCGCCGCGGCGATACTCTGATTGATACCGATGAGCAGCCCGGCAATGCCCGTCCTGACAAGATCCCGGCGCTACGGCCCGCTTTTGCCAAAGACGGCACCATTACCGCCGCCAACTCCAGTTCGATTTCCGACGGTGCCGCCAGTTTGATGCTGATGAGCCGTGAGCAGGCCGAAAACCTGGGGCTGGCAGTGATGGCCACCATCAAGGGCCACGCTACCCATTCCCAAGAGCCGGCCATGTTTACCACGGCGCCCGTGGGCGCCATGCAAAAACTCTTGGCACAGACCGGCTGGAGCAAGGATGAGGTCGACCTTTTCGAAATCAACGAAGCCTTCGCCATGGTGACCATGTTGGCCATCAGTGAGTTGGGGCTGGATGCCGCCAAGGTCAACGTCAATGGCGGTGCCTGTGCGCTCGGTCATCCGATAGGTTGCTCCGGCGCCCGTCTGCTGGTGACTCTTGTTCATGCGCTCAAGGCCCGAGGCCTCAAACGTGGCATGGCATCGCTGTGCATAGGTGGCGGTGAAGCCACTGCCATGGCGATTGAGATCTGATATCCAGTCGGCCGCGGCAGCGGCCGGCAACAAATTGAAGCAATCAACAAGATAGGAAACGGCGTCATCAAAAAGCAGCCACAAGAGCTGTTGCCGCGCCGTTCCACTACTTACAAGGAATTCTTATGAGCACACAAGTCAAGCACTACATAGATGGCGAATTCGTCAACGGTTCCGGCAGCAAGCAGATCAATGTCACCAACCCGGCCAACAATGAAACCATCGCCTTTATCAACTGTGCGACCCAGCCGGAAGTTGAGCGCGCCATCGCCAGCGCCAAGGAAGCCTTCAAGAGCTGGAAGGAAGTGGCCGTTTCCGAACGCGCTCGGGTGATGCTGCGCTATCAACACCTTTTGAAAGAACACCATGACGAGCTGGCCACCATTTTGGCCCAGGAAACGGGTAAAACCTTTGAAGATGCCAAGGGTGATGTCTGGCGCGGCATTGAAGTGGCCGAGCATGCCTGCAACATCGCCTCCTTGCTGATGGGTGAAACGGTTGAGAACGTGGCCCGCAGCATAGATACCTACTCCTACACTCAGCCGCTGGGTGTCTGCGCCGGGATTACGCCATTCAACTTCCCGGCGATGATCCCGCTGTGGATGTTCCCGCTGGCTATCGCCTGCGGCAACACCTTCGTTCTCAAGCCGTCCGAGCAGGACCCAATGACGCCGCAGCGTCTGGTGGAGCTGTTTGAACAGGCCGGTGCTCCCAAGGGCGTGCTGCAGCTGGTTCACGGTGACAAAACGGCGGTTGATGTACTGCTGTCTCATCCGGATATCAAGGCGATTTCCTTTGTGGGTTCTGTGGGTGTGGGTCAGTACATCTACAAGACAGGCACTGACAACCTCAAGCGGGTGCAGGCCTTTGCCGGGGCCAAGAACCACTGCGTGATCATGCCTGATGCCAACAAGCAACAAGTGATCAATAACCTGGTGGGCGCCTCGGTTGGCGCTGCCGGTCAACGCTGTATGGCGCTGTCGGTCGCTGTGTTTGTCGGCGCCGCCAAAGAGTGGATCCCTGAGCTGAAAGAAGCCCTGTCCAAGGTGCGTCCCGGTCTTTGGGATGACAAGGAAGCCGGTTACGGCCCGCTCATTAGCCCGGCCGCCAAAGAGCGGGTGCTCAAACTGATCGCCGAGGGCAAGGCCGAAGGCGCCGAGTGTCTGCTCGATGGTTCCGACTGCACCGTACCCGGTTATGAGTCAGGCAACTGGGTTGGCCCGACCATGTTCGACAAGGTAACCACGGACATGAGCATCTACAAGGAAGAGATCTTCGGCCCCGTGCTCTGCTGTATGGAAGCCGAGTCGCTGGAAGATGCCATTGAGTTGGTTAACGCCAGCCCTTACGGCAACGGCACCTCTATCTTTACCGCCAGTGGCGCCGCGGCGCGTAAGTATCAGCATGAAATTGAAGTGGGTCAGGTGGGGATCAACGTGCCCATTCCAGTGCCGCTGCCATTTTTCTCTTTCACGGGTTGGAAGGGCAGCTTCTACGGCGATCAGCACGCCTACGGCAAGCAGGCGGTGCGTTTCTACACAGAGACCAAGACCATCACCAGCCGTTGGTTCGAGTCTGATATCGCCTCTGGTCCCAATATGACTATCGCCCTCAAGTAACAGTGTGAGCCCAAGGGCACCGGCAATGGCCGGTGCCCCTTTTTAATCGCAACAGTAAATAACAAGAGATCCGGCATCACCGGATCACCGCAAGACGCAGAGATCTGCGCACAGGAGTCAAGCATGGATTTCAATCTCAACGAAGATCAGCGCCAATTCGCCGAGCTGGCCCGCCAGTTTGCCGCCGATGAACTGGCCCCATTTGCCGCCAAATGGGATGAGGAGCATCACTTTCCCAAAGACGTGATCCAAAGAGCCGGGGAGCTGGGATTCTGTTCACTCTATTCTCCCGAGTCTGAAGGCGGCATGGGCCTGTCGCGTCTGGATGCCTCGATTATTTTTGAAGAGCTGGCCAAGGGCTGTACTGCCACCACAGCCATGCTGACCATTCACAACATGGCTACCTGGATGGTGACAACCTGGGGCCAGCAAAGTCTGCGGGCCGAGTGGTCTGAAGCGCTGACCACAGGCAGCAAGCTGGCTTCTTACTGCCTGACCGAGCCAGGTTCAGGCAGTGACGCCGCTTCACTTGCCACTCGCGCCGAGCGCGACGGCGATGAGTATGTGATTAACGGCTCCAAGATGTTTATCTCAGGTGCCGGCGCCACCGAGCTTTTGGTGGTGATGTGCCGCACCGGTGAGGCCGGCCCCAAGGGCATTTCGGCCATTGCCATCCCGGCTGATGCCAAGGGCGTTATCTACGGCAAGGCCGAGGACAAGATGGGCTGGAACGCCCAGCCAACCAGACTCATTACTTTTGAAAACGTGCGGGTGCCGGTCAATCATCTGTTGGGTGAGGAAGGCCAGGGCTTTACCTTCGCCATGAAGGGCCTGGATGGCGGCCGCATCAATATCGCCACCTGCTCTGTAGGTACCGCTCAGGCTGCACTTGAGCGCGCCACTGAATATATGCATGAGCGCAAGCAGTTCGGCAAACCACTGGCCGCCTTCCAGGCGCTGCAGTTCAAGCTGGCCGACATGGCCACAGAACTGGTCGCCGCGCGGCAGATGGTGCGTCTGGCGGCATTTAAGCTGGACAGCGGCGATCCCGAAGCCACGGCTTATTGCGCCATGGCCAAGCGTTTTGCCACAGATATAGGGTTTGCCGTGTGTGACAGCGCGCTGCAAATTCACGGTGGTTACGGCTACATCCGCGAATACCCACTGGAGCGACATTTCCGTGATGTACGGGTACACCAGATCCTGGAAGGAACCAATGAGATTATGCGCCTTATCATCGCCCGCCGCCTGCTGGATGAGCATGCCGGCGAGATCCTCTAAGGCCAAACCCATTTAACCGAATTGCAAGGAGTCATTCATGTCTTTTTTGATTGAGCATATCGAAGGCCACACGGCTGTTCTGACCATCAACAATCCACCGGCCAACACCTGGACGGCCGAGAGCCTCAATGAACTGCGCCTCAAGGTGGAAGAGCTCAACAATGATCCCGATATCTATGCCTTGGTACTGACAGGGGAAGGGGAGAAATTCTTCTCGGCCGGCGCCGATCTCAAGCTGTTTGCCGATGGTGATAAAGGCAATGCCGCCACCATGGCACGCTATTTTGGCGAAGCATTTGAAACCTTGAGCGCCTTTCGCGGTGTGTCTATTGCCGCCATCAACGGCTATGCCATGGGCGGCGGTTTGGAAGTGGCACTGGCCTGTGATATCCGTATCGCCGAAGAGCAGGCGCAGCTGGCATTACCCGAGGCCACAGTCGGCCTGCTGCCTTGCGCCGGCGGCACCCAGAATCTGACCGCTCTGGTCGGTGAAGGCTGGGCCAAGCGGATGATCCTTTGCGGTGAGCGAATCGATGCCGCCAAGGCCCGTGAGATTGGCCTGGTCGAAGAAGTAGTTGGTAAGGGTGAGGCCCTGAGTGCCGCCATTGCGCTGGCGACCAAGGCCGCCAAGCAGAGCCCATCGAGCGTGACCGTTTGCAAGCAGTTGATCCAGGCCGGACGTAATATGCCAAGAGCTCAGGCGCTGCCGCTGGAACGTGAGCTGTTTGTGGCTCTGTTTGACACCCAAGATCAGAAAGAAGGGGTCAATGCCTTCCTGGAGAAGCGCGCAGCCAACTGGAAAAACGCATAAGGAGGGCGCTGATATGAGTCATGAAGTGGTATTTCAGACCCTGGGAACCGCCAGCGGCAAGTTGATTGGTGTGGCGACACTCAATGTGGAAAAAGCACTCAATGCACTGAATCTCAACATGGTGCGTTTGCTGGCCAAGCAGTTGGCTGCCTGGAAACAGGATGAGCAGATTGCCTGCGTGATCCTTGACGGCAGCGGCGATAAAGCCTTCTGCGCCGGTGGAGATGTGCGGGCGCTGTATCAGGCGCAGCAGGCCAATCCCGGCAGTTACACCCAGGAAGCCCGGGTGTTTTTCGAAGAGGAGTATCGGCTCGACTTTCAGCTGCACACCTTCGGCAAGCCTGTATTGGTTTGGGGCGACGGCATAGTGATGGGGGGTGGTCTGGGGCTGATGATAGGTGCCAGCCACAGGGTGTTGACCGAGCGCTCGCGCATTGCCATGCCTGAGGTCACCATAGGCCTTTACCCGGATGTCGGCGGCAGCTATTTTCTCGGCCGCATGCCGGGCAAGACTGGGCTGTTTCTCGGCCTGACCGCCTACAATATGAATGCGGCCGATGCCCGTTATACAGGCATTGGCAATCATTTTCTGGCCTCAACGGATAAAGAGCGCATGCTCGATGCCATGGCGACGGTGAACTGGGGCAATAACACCAGTCTCAACCAGCAGAAGCTGCACGATCTGCTCAATGAACTGGAAACCCAGAGTGAAGAGCGTCCCGGCAGCAGTCGCTTGAAGGGCCATCAGGCCCAGATTGATGAGCTGATGACCGGAGATATGGCCGACATTCTCGCCAAGATGCAGGCCCTGGAAACCCAAGAGAGCTGGTTGCAGCGCGCCCGTGACACCATGCTGAGCGGCAGCCCGCTTAGCTGGGCGCTGGCCTACGAGCAGTCAAGGCTTGGGACTGACATGAGCCTGGCGGATTGTTTCCGCTTCGAGCTGGGTCTCAGCCTCAACTGCTGCGCCATAGGTGATTTTTGTGAGGGTGTCAGGGCGCTGCTTATCGACAAGGACCGTAATCCCAGCTGGCGTTACGGCAAGGGCAAGATAGCACCGCAAGAAGCGGTATCTGCCTTGCTCGAGTCGCCATTTGAACATGAACACCCATTGGCCGATCTGTAACAGATGCCGGCAAACAAGATTCCAACAGGGAGAGCAAACAGATGACAACAGTGGCTTTTATTGGTTTGGGCAACATGGGTGGGCCGATGGCGGTCAACCTGATCAAGGCCGGGATGACTGTTCGGGTATTCGATCTGGTGCCGACGGCGATGCAGAGCCTGGCAGAGCAGGGGGCTATAACGGCCCAGAGCGCCTGTGGCGCAGCGGCGGGTGCCGATGTGGTGGTAACCATGTTGCCGGCCGGCAAGCATGTTCGTAGCCTGTACCTCGGCAGCGAGCAGCAGCAAGGGCTGCTGGATGTTGTGGTCGAGGGGACCTTACTTATCGATTCATCGACCATAGATGCCGACAGCGCCCGCACTGTGGCGGCTGCGGCGGCCGCCAAAGGGCTTGAGTTTGTTGATGCGCCGGTTTCCGGTGGCACCGCCGGGGCCGCGGCCGGTACGCTGACCTTTATCTGCGGCGGCAGCGACGCAGGTTTTGCCAAGGCCAAACCCGTTCTCGAGTGTATGGGCGCCAATATTTTCCATGCAGGCAGTGCCGGCGCCGGTCAGGTTGCCAAAATCTGCAACAACATGCTGTTGTCTGTCTTGATGGTAGGTACCAGCGAGGCACTGAGTCTGGGGATAGATAATGGTTTGGATCCCAAGGTGCTGTCAGATATCATGAAAGTTTCGAGCGGCGGCAACTGGACCTTGGAGAAATACAACCCCTGTCCCGGGGTGATGCCAAGCGTGCCATCGTCCAATGACTATCAGGGCGGGTTTATGGTGGATCTTATGGTCAAGGATCTCGGCCTGTCCCAGGAAGCAGCGCTGTCCAGCCAGTCGAGCACCCCTATGGGCGCACTGGCGCGCAGCCTCTATGTCAATCATGCCCGCAAAGGCAATGGTCGTCGCGATTTTTCCAGTATTTTTGAACAATTCAAGCAAGAGAAATAAGGATAACCCAATGGATGTAAAAGGTAAGGTAGTCGCCATCACAGGTGGAGCCGGTGGACTGGGTCTGGCCATGGCGCAGGAGCTGGCCGCTGCCGGTGCCCGTCTGGCGCTGATCGATGTGGATCAGGACCGTCTGGAGCAAGCCTGTGCCCTGATGGGCGAGACCGAAGTTCAGGGTTATGCGGTGGACATCACGGATGAAGAAGATGTGATGGCAACCTTTCAGTACATTCTGGAAGATTTTGGTCAGCTCAATGTGCTGGTAAACAACGCGGGTATTTTGCGTGACGGCATGCTGATCAAAGCCAAAGAGGGCCAGGTGACAGACCGTATGTCGCTGGAGCAGTTCCAGTCGGTCATCAATGTAAACCTAAGCGGCAGTTTCCTCTGTGGCCGTGAAGCCGCCGCCGCCATGATAAGCTCTGGTCAGGAAGGGGTGATCATCAATATCTCCAGCCTGGCTCGGGCCGGCAATGTGGGGCAGAGCAACTATGCTGCCTCCAAGGCCGGTGTCGCTGCCATGGCGGTGGGCTGGGCCAAAGAGTTGGCACGCTACAAGATCAGGTCCGCCGCTGTTGCCCCCGGGGTTATTGCCACCGAAATGACCGCCGCCATGAAACCGGAAGCGCTGGAGCGCCTGGAGAAAATGGTGCCGGTCGGCCGTCTGGGTGACGCCGCTGAAATCGCCTCGACAGTTAAATTCATCATTGAAAACGACTATGTCAATGGCCGGGTATTTGAAATTGACGGCGGTATCCGCCTGTAATTCAATGCTTTGATATCAAGGCGAAAATAGATATCATCCCTGTTCTTTACTGCGTTTCAAACAAGGACAGGGATGATGTTTTCTTCCACCAGGCAGGTTTCCTTTAACCCTCTATTGTTGTCAACCACGCTAGTGCTGACTGCTTCGCTCTCCTGTGCTCTTGTCGGCTCACAAGCCAATGCCAGCCAAACCAATGCCAGCCAAACCTTACACACTACTCAGACAGTTCAACCCAGTGAAGCCAAAGCTGCCATACGTCACGAGGAAGGGCGGCAGATTTATGCCGAGCAGATGGAAGGAAAACTGCTCGCCAAAGACGGCCAGAGCTTGCCAGAGGGCGTTGCGCCCAAGACGTTGCTCGATTGGTTGGCACCGGGACGTTCCCCGGACTTGTTGGCAAGCATAGGCGCCAAACCTTGGGGCAACCAGGGCCTGTATCTGGGCTATGCCTGTGTGGTTGCCGAAGGATCGGATCTTAAATATACAGATGGCAGCGATCTTTGCAGTGAGAACTTTGCCGAGCGTCAGACCCATGATTTTTACTTTGGCGTATTTAAGCTGGAGCAGGGGAACTTCCAAGCTGTTGCTACCCACGATGGCCCACTCAATACCCCGGTCAACTGGAACTACTCCAATCTGGAGAGCACAGTGGATGGCGGTTCTGATACAGTACCTCAATCGGTCAAAAAGCTGGATCTGGCACCCTATAAGGTCAGTGACCAGTTAACCGCCATAGGGATCCGAGTTGGTTTCAGTGAAGGCTTTTCCGGTGGCGGTGCCTTCTATGAAGCGCTGCAGCTCTATGTAATCGATGGCGATAAGCTGGTGAATATCTTCTCTGAACCCATGTATTTCTATAAAGATCTGGCCGGTGAGCGGGATGAAACCGGCGTCCGCGCCCGGGTTATTGATGAAGGCAAAAATCTGCTACAGCTTCTTGGGCGTAAACATCAGGGATACTATGATCTGCGCCTGAAAAATGTCGACAATGGCAGCAAAGTGGACTTTCGTTGGTCCAGGGATGCCGGGCGTTATTTGTCCAAAAATGGCGGTTGAGCCGCGCCCAAGTCTCTCAAAAGTTATCATTCTGCAATCCGGGGTGTCAGATACTTGTCCGCTTTGTATCACAGACGTTGACAATTCTTGTCCCGGATTGAACAATTCCCCTACTAAAAGGTAAAAGCACCAGAGGTATAAACACTCACCCATGCATTGGCTGGAGAAACAAATCAAGCGCCTGCTTTTACTGGTGGGAGTCGTGGGGGTCATGGTAATCTACTTCGGATTCTTCTACCTGCTTCTCAGCGGTCGCTCCACAGAACCCATCACCTGGTACTATTTGCTTTCACCTTGGATCTGCATCTTTTTTGGATTATCCAGTTTGCAGCAGTACAGGGTTTTGCAGTGGTTCTGTGCCAGATACAAAAAATAAGAAAAACCAAGAAAACACAAGACTTAAGTTGTAGTAGTTTCAGCCTGCCCCTGGGCAGGTGTTGGGGGAAACGAAACCATGATTTTCAATCCCGGAAAGCGAATTCTGGCCGTAGCGCTGATGGCTTCAGTGTTGCAGGGTTGCGGTCAACCTGCGCAGGAGCAAGAAGCCCCTGCCAACAATGAACAGAGGATTAGCGCCGCTTATGGCAGCTGGGTCTCACCTTTGGGAGCCGCCGAAGTCTACGGCAGTGCCTCGGCAATAGGTGAGCTGCAGAGTGTCGGTGATGCGATTTATTTCTCGGAATCCAGCCCGGCCGAAGGTGGCAAGGTGGGGATCAAGCGTCTCGAAAAAGACGGCAGCATTACCAGTGTGGTGGCGCCGGCCTTTGGTATTGGCAGCCGCGTTCATGAATATGGCGGAGGCGACTTTCTCGGCATAGGCCAGAGCCTGTTTGTCACCAAGGGGCAGGATCAGCTGTTTTACCGGATAGCGCCCAATCAGGAGGCGCTGGCACTGACACCCAATGGCACCCGTCACGGCGACTGTATCTCTTATCCCAAGGGCTCACGGATTATCTGTGTCCGGGAAGATCATCGCCAACCGGGAGAGCCCAAGGCCAGTTTGGTGACCATTAACCTGAATTTCTCCGGTGAAGGGGATATCTTCGTCGATGGTCACGACTTTATCAGTTCTCCGGCAATTAATGCCGACAATACACAGCTTGCCTGGATCACCTGGGAACACCCCAATATGCCTTGGGATAATACCCAGTTGTGGCTTGGGGATCTCAACCGCAAGGGGCAGTTGACCAATATTCGCCAAATCGCCCCTGAGCGAAAGGGCGCACTGATGCAACCCCTGTTCAGCCCTGGCGGTGTGCTCTACTTTATTGCCGACTATGACAACTGGTGGAACCTGTATCGGCTGGATGCCAACGGCAGTATCGAGCAGGTTACTCAACTCAAGGCTGAAATCGGCGGCCCTGCCTGGAAGCTGGGCCAGCATGCTTACGCCTTTGAGAATGAAAACACCCTGATAGCCAGCTTCAACAAGGAAGGCGATGCCGGATTGCTGCGACTGGATCTGCAGACTGGGGTCATTGAACCTTTGGCCGCCGACTTTGCCGATATCAGGCAGGTGGTGCAAGGAGCCGACGGGGTTTATTTTGTTGGCAATAGGCCAACACCCGAGCGTGGCATCTACAAGGTTTCCGGCCGCGGTACAGAGCTTGTGTACGCCCCGGAGATCAGCGGATTGGATCCCAAATATATCTCCCGCGCCATCAATGTGGAGTTCACCACCAAGGGGGGAGACAAGGCTCACGGCTATTTTTATCCGCCGGTAAATGGTGACTACCAACCCCTGCCGGACACCCGACCGCCGCTGCTGATGATGTTGCATGGTGGCCCGACCGCCAAGGCCAACCGGGCTTACAGCAGCGCCATTCAGTACTGGACCAGTCGCGGCTTTGCCGTGTTTGAGCTCAATTACCGCGGCAGTACCGGCTTTGGTCGCCAATATCGCCAAAGCCTCTATGGCAACTGGGGCAAGGCAGATGTTGAGGATGCCGTCTGGGCCGCAGGATTTTTAGTTGACCAAGGCTGGGTCAGTGCTGACAAACTGGCGATTCGCGGCGGCAGTGCCGGTGGCTTGAGCGTGCTTTCGGCCTTGGCCTTCTATGACAAGTTCAAGGCCGGGGTGAGCTATTTCGGGATCAGTGATATCGAGGTGCTGGGCAAGGAAACCCATAAGTTTGAGTCAAGATACCTGGATCAACTGATAGGCCCTTACCCCAAAATGAAGGCTGTATATCGTGAACGCTCGCCCCTGTATCATCTGCAGGGATTCAATGAGCCTTTGCTGCTGTTGCAAGGGCTCGAAGATAAGGTGGTGCCACCGAATCAGTCGCAGCATATCTTCAAGGCGCTGAAAGACAAGGGCGTTCCCACGGCGTTTATCGGCTTTGAGGGGGAGGGGCACGGCTTTCGCCAGCCCCACAACAAGATACTGGCATTGGAGTCAGAGCTGGTGTTCTACGGCATGGTGTTTGATTTCACCCCGGCGGGCACGCTGCCGGCACTGAAGCTGGACAATGCCGCAGCCTTGGCGCGGCCCGGGCAGCAAGCCAAATTGCCTGAGTGACAACTTCAGGCCTGTTTGGCTTCGCTGGACAGGCCATCTATGATGGCGCATTCAGACTGGCTGCCACCGCGGCATTGAGATACCAGCTCGCTCAGTTGGGCATGCAGTGAGGCCAGTCTGGTCATCTTTTCTTCCAGCGCCTGCAGGTGCCCCTTGGCCAGGCGTTTGACATCCTCGGCGCAGCGTTTGGGATTGTGTTTCAGTTGCAACAGATCCCGGCATTCATCCAAGGTAAAGCCCAGCTCGCGGCAGTGCTGCAAAAACTTGAGCGCCTCGATGTCGGCTGCCCGATACTCACGATACCCGTTGTCGCCTCTATGGGCCTCAACCAAGCCTATGTCATGGTAATAGCGGATACTCTTGATACTCAGGCCTGTTGCCTTGGCCACTTCGCCTATTTTCATCGTCAAACTCCCGCTTTCTGCCGTATTTGGACTATTGTGGGCAATTTTGTCGCGCCGCAAGCGCATTGTTGAGAGTCAGTGCACCTTTTATCTCACGGATGATTTTTCGAGCTTGACTCTCCCGTTACTGGAGACTTTAACCTTTATCCCAGTGTTGAGCCAGCCTCGCTTGCGAGGGGCACAGAAGGGAGTTTCCAATGGACCAGATACAATTCACCATAACGAATATGAAGTGCGGCGGCTGCGCCAGCAAGATAAGGGCCCTGTTTGCCGACGATACCGGCGTAGAAGCTGCTACCGAGGTGGCCGATAAGTCGTTGACGCTGACATTCGCCCCGGGCGCTGAGCTCACCCCCGCCACGGCGCTGGTGAGACTGAAAGACGCAGGTTATGACGCTGAGCAGGCCGAGATTGCGGCTCCCGGCGCCGGTGACAGCGCGCAAGAGCCCTGCCCTGAAGCCCCTGCCAGCTTTAACTTTCATGTTGCCGATATGAACTGCGGCCACTGTGAGAGTAAGCTTCGCAGGGCGCTGGCTGATGAGCTTGAGGTAGAAGTCGACCTTAAAGGCAAACAGCTGCGGCTGAAAAGTCACAAGAGCGCGGCCGAACTGGCCGAATTGATAACCGGCGCAGGCTTTACCCCGCCAACGCTTGCGCCAGGTAATACAAGTGAGCCGGAAAACTTCCACTTTTATGTTGGCGATATGACCTGTGGTCATTGTGAGGCCAGTATTCGTAAGGCGCTCAGCGATGAAGCCGAGGTGACAGTCAATCTGAAACAGAAACGGCTTGCACTGAAAAGCCATAAAACCGCCGCCGAGTTGACCGAGCTGTTAAAGGCCGCCGGGTTTACCGCCGAGCCTTGGCGCGATGAGCATGCCGAGGCTGATACCGAGACTGAGACAGAAGCTCAGGCTGACACTTTGAAACCGGCGGTGGCCGCAACTACAACTGAAGCTGAAACTGGCAAGCATGCCGATAAAGCTGTCAAGCAGAAGGCCGCCACGGCTCACCTTGCCAACCCCACACTGCTGTTTGTGCCGGATATGAGCTGCGCCAGCTGCGTGGCCAAGATAGAAAAAGCCTTTGCCGCCAAAGAGGTCGAGGCCAGAGTCAACTTGGCCGACAAGCAGGTGAGCGTGGCCGCAGGGTTGCCAGTGGCTGAAGCCGTTACGCTGCTGCTCTCGGCCGGGTATCGCGCGGAGCCGATAACCGACGCCGCCAGTGCCATGGCCGACAAGGCCGAGCATGATGCCAGGGAATATCGCACCCGGATCAGACAGGCCATCGCCGGTCTCGGGCTGGGGATCCCCTTGATGATCTGGGGCCTGGCCGGTGGTGACATGATGATCCACGATAGCCAAAGCCAATTTATCTGGGGCGCCATGGGGCTGCTGACCTTGTTGCTGCTGGTTACCACCGGGGGGCACTTCTTCAGTGGTATGTGGCGCTCACTCAAGGCCAAGAGTGCCAACATGGATACGCTGATTGCCCTGGGTACGGGCACAGCTTGGCTTTACTCCATGCTGGTGGTGCTTATTCCCGGCTTTTTCCCCGACGGCACCCGTCATGTGTACTTTGAGGCCAGTGTGATGATCCTCGGCTTGATTAACCTTGGGCATGCATTGGAGCTGAGAGCCCGCGGCAAGACCAGTGAAGCGGTGCAGAAGCTTATTGGCCTGCAGAGCAATACGGCCATCAAGATCACCGAAAACGGCGATGAAACCGTGGCCATAGCGGCGCTGGTGGTGGGCGACAAGCTGAGACTGCGCCCGGGTGACAGAGTGGCGCTCGACGGTGAAGTGCTTTCAGGCTGTTCGCTGCTCGATGAGTCCATGCTCACAGGCGAACCCATTCCCCTGGCTAAATCCGTGGGCGACAGTCTGAGCGCCGGCACAGTCAATGGAAACGGCAGCCTTATTTACCAAGTTACTGCCGGGCCTGCCGATACCCGCCTGGCGAAGATTATCGCCCTGGTTCAGGAGGCCCAGACCTCCAAGATGCCCATAGGGCGACTGACAGACAAGATAGCCGCCGTGTTTGTGCCTGTGGTGGTGGTGATTGCGTTGCTGGCGGCCATCATCTGGTATTTTGCCGGCCCTGAGCCTGCGCTGTCCCATGCGTTGGTGGTGCTGACCAGTGTACTGATTATCGCCTGTCCCTGCGCCTTGGGGCTGGCGACGCCCATGTCCATCATGGTATCTGTCGGCCGTGCCGCTTCCATGGGGGTATTGGTGAAAAACGGTGAGGCGCTGCAAACCGCCAGCAAAGTCAGCTGTGTGGTGCTGGATAAGACCGGCACCATCACAGAAGGTAAGCCCGCCGTCACCCAGGTGGATATTTTTGATGATGCCTTTGATGAGCGCGAGCTGCTGCGCGCCGTGGCCAGCCTTGAACAACACTCGGGCCACCCTTTGGCGGCGGCGCTGCTGGATGCCGCCAAAGTCAAAGAGGTTGTGCTGAGTGAGCCGCAGGGGTTTGACTATCGCCAGGGGCAAGGTCTGCTGGGGCAGTTTGAAGGCCGGCAGTGGGCGGTCGGCAACAGCAAGCTAATGGACGCACTGGGCATTAGGCTGACCGAGGCGCATCAGGCAAGACTGGAGCAGGGGGCGGCGCTTGGACACACCCAGGTGCTGGTGGCCCGAGATAATCAGCTGCTGGCGTTGGTGGGGATAAGTGACCCAATCAAAGCCGATGCCAAAGAAGCCATGGCCGCGCTCAAGGCCCAGGGCAAACGCTTGGTATTGCTCAGTGGTGATAACCAGGCCACAGCCGAAGCGGTGGCGCGTCAGGTGGGGATTGAGGAAGTCATCGCCGGGGTGTTGCCGGATGAAAAGCAATCCTGGGTCAATAAGTTTCAAGCGCAGGGTGAAGTGGTGGCCATGGTCGGTGATGGGATCAATGACGCCCCGGCGCTGATGGCCGCCGATGTCGGCATTGCCATGGGCTCGGGCACAGAGATTGCCATAGAGAGTGCCGACCTGACCTTGCTTAACCCTAGACTGGGCAGTTTGGCCGGGGCATTTGCCCTGTCGCGGGCGACGCTTGGCAACATCAAGCAGAACCTGTTCGGTGCCTTTATATACAACACTCTGGGGATCCCGATTGCGGCCGGGGTGCTGTACCCGCTGACAGGGATCTTGCTGAGCCCTGTGGTGGCCGGCGCGGCAATGGCGCTGTCTTCACTGACTGTGGTGACCAACGCCAACCGCTTGCGGCGTCAGTCTTTGGATTAGGGTTTTTTAGCGTTTGAGCCGGGGAAATTTCCCCGGCTTGTTTTGTCTTCTTGTTTTATCGCCTTGTTTTTCCTGTTTAAATAAGGGGTTTGCCTTTACTCAGCACCAATGCCTGCCGAAAAAGGCAGCCTGCGGTCACGGCCTGAGCCCTTAGCCTGTCAAAGCCTTTAGTCTAAAAGAGCCTTTGGTCAATATAAGTTTGGGGCTGGATATCGCTGGCCGAGCGAGTCACAGCAAGGGCAACGGGGAATAAGAAAAGGAATGGGAAAGGAGTAGGAAAATGCAATCCAGAAAATTAACCGCGGCAGCTAAGCTGAGTCTGCTAGGCGGTGTCTTGCTGCTCAGCGCCATCTCTGTGCCTGCTCAGGCGGGCTGCGGCGAGAAAACCACTGAGTGCATAGTGATCAAGGGTGACAGCCAAAAGACCCTGGAGTGTGAAATCACGGTTTGTGCCAATGTGCACTCATTTCTCAGTCGCTGGCAGTTGGCCGATGGCACCACGCTGAGCACGGATTACACCGAGGACAGCGAGAGCATCACTATCAATGGTGAGCCGGGATATGCCTTGCCGGCAGATATTTTGCGCACTGAACTTGGCTGTTACAGCACTTTTGCAACAAACAAGGCGGAAACTACCTTGGTGTGTGGCCGCGATCTGGATTTTTAATCTGCTTGCAGAAGATTTTTAAAGTCTTTTATAAACAGCTGGTTGCACTGCTTTATCTCACTGGCTGCCCGCGAGTTTGGTTGATAATTCACGCAGGAATGTTATAGTGCCCGGCTTTATTTACCCGGCCAATCATAGGCCTTGGGCTCTTGGACGCGGCTTTACATAGCCAGGTCCCGCATCTGGATATTTTGGAATCATACAGTGATAACGACAGCTAACATCACCATGCAGTTTGGCGCCAAGCCGCTGTTTGAAAACATCTCGGTTAAATTCGGCGAAGGCAACAGATACGGCCTTATCGGCGCCAATGGCTGCGGTAAGTCTACTTTTATGAAGATCCTTTCCGGTGAGTTGGAGCCAACCTCGGGTAATGTGTCGCTGGATCCCAACGAGCGTCTGGGTAAGTTGAACCAGGATCAGTTCGCCTATGAAGAGCACAGCGTTATCGACACAGTGATCATGGGCCACAAAGAGCTGTGGGCGGTGAAGCAGGAGCGCGATCGCATCTACTCCTTACCGGAAATGAGTGAAGAAGATGGCATTAAAGTGGCCGATCTTGAGATGCAGTTTGCCGAAATGGACGGTTATACCGCAGAAAGCCGCGCCGGTGAGCTGCTGCTCGGGGTGGGTATTCCGCTGGAACAACATTTTGGCCCCATGAGTGAAGTGGCACCGGGTTGGAAACTCAGGGTGCTGCTGGCACAGGCCTTGTTCTCTGATCCTGATGTGTTGCTGCTCGACGAACCGACCAACAACCTGGATATCGATACCATTCGCTGGCTGCAGGAGATGCTTAACCAGCGTAACAGCACCATGATCATCATTTCCCACGACAGATACTTCCTCAACTCTGTCTGTACCCATATGGCGGATCTGGACTATGGTGAGCTGCGGGTCTATCCGGGCAACTATGATGAATATATGACAGCCGCCTCTCAGGCCCGCGAGCGCCTGGTGGCTGAAAACGCCAAGAAGAAGGCACAGATTGCCGAGCTGCAAACCTTCGTGGCGCGCTTCTCTGCCAACGCTTCCAAGGCCAAGCAGGCCACATCCCGTGCCCGTCAAATCGACAAGATCAAGCTGGATGAGATCAAGGCTTCCAGCCGGGTTAACCCCTACATTCGTTTCGAGCAGGAGAAGAAACTGTTCCGTAACGCTTTGATTGTTGAGAATATGAGCAATGGTTACGATGAGCTGCTGTTCAAGGATGTGAACTTTATCGCTGAAGTGGGCGAGCGTATCGCGATTCTGGGTGAAAACGGCGTGGGTAAGACCACCTTGTTGCGTACTCTGATCCACGAGTTGCCACAAAAGAGCGGTACCATTCAGTGGTCTGAAAACCATCGTATCGGCTACTACGCCCAGGATCATGCCAGCGACTTTGAAAATGATATGAACCTGTTCGACTGGATGGGTCAGTGGCGTCTGGAAGGCGATGACGATCAGGCGGTGCGTTCAGTGCTGGGCCGTATGCTGTTCAGCGCCGACGACATCAAGAAATCTGTCAAGGTACTGTCCGGTGGTGAGCAGGGTCGTATGCTGTTTGGCAAGCTGATGCTGCAAAAGCCCAATATTCTGGTGATGGACGAACCGACCAACCACCTGGATATGGAATCGATTGAGTCGTTGAACAACGCCCTCGAACTCTATGAAGGCACCTTGCTGTTTGTCAGCCATGACCGCGCCTTCGTTTCATCACTGGCCAACCGTATCATAGAGATAAGCGCTGATGGCGTGAGCGACTTCAAGGGCACTTATGATGAGTTCCTGGCCAGCAAAGGCATTGAAGCCTAAGTCTTTTATGGCGAGCTTGGTTTAACACCAAGTAAAAAAAATCACAATAAACAAGGCCGGTTCATTGAACCGGCCTTGCTGTTTTTTAAGGGCTTGGATCAGAGGCTGGACTTCCACTTCTGATTACTGTCGCCATGGTGGTGGTAGAGGATAAGAGCCGCGCCGGCTTGTTCTCCCGAGGCATCAAGCACCTGATTGGGTGCCATTCGGCTTGAGAACACGCTGCCGTCTTTATCGAATGCCTGAGCCGGATTGGAAGCATCGCAGGGCGCCAGTGCCAACTGGCTATGATCCTGGGTATTGCCACCTGGAATGTGCAGGCACAGTCCCGCGTCACCAGCCAGTTTGATACTGCCTTTTATCGGATCGAAGTACCATTTTTGCCCCTGACGGTTGCTGCAGTTGTCCAGGTTCACCAGGCTGCCGCTTTGGGCCTGTTCGGGAGCGCTGATACATAGCCCGGCACGTTTATCCCGCAAACTGACCCAGCGGTGAATAGTCATCTCAGGCCTGAGCAACCATTGCTGGTTGGCGCCGCCATGAAACTGCCATTGACCCACTTGGGCATCGTTGCCACGGCCGTAGGCGTCGGCCACTATATTGGCGTCATGGGCACTGCGAATAAAGCGGCCGTCATAATCCCAACGCAGATTGTCGCTGTCGACACACTCCCATACCAGGATTTCGCCTTCATTGTAGGCCTGGCCGCGATTGTCCAAACACAAGGATGGATTGGCCTTGTTGCTGAACATGCGTTTGTCGGCATCAAAACTCCAGCGTTGATCCCAGGCGTCGCGTTCACAGTCATAGAGGATCACATCTGTGCCATTGACCATATCGCTGCCATTACCCGGAATATCCATACACTTGTCCGAAGCGCGGTTGACTATCCGCACATAGTTTGGCAGTGGATTGATATAGGCTTCATCCCTGTGGGCTTCAGCGCGCTCCCACATCTGCAGATAAGCTTCGGCCGAGTTCATCAAGGCTTCATAGGTACTGCCGCCAAGTTGCTCGCGCACATCCTGCAGGTGGTCGGCCAGCATACCGTAATGGGCCATGCCATCCTGATTGAAGTCAAATACACGATTCCCCGATACCTGACGCTCAAACTGGATACCGAACTCACTGACGAAGGGATATTGCAGTGGATTAGTGGCCGCATCGTCTCTGGGACCGGCCTGAGCGCCCAGGCCACTCATATCGGTTCCCAGGCCGACACCCGGCAGAAAAGGAGTATCGGCTATCAACTGCAGGTATCTATCAATACTGCCTCCAAGATGGTTGGCGTTACTGTTGTAGGGCGCCATAAAACCGCCGACCTTGGCCAGGCGCAGGGTGTTGGGGTGCAGTCTGCCTTGGGTGCCATCAGTCATCCAGCTGTGGCTGGTGATCACCCCGCCATATTGACGCTGCTCGACAATATCCATCACACTGGTGGCGGTTTGTGCTGACATATGATCCAGTTCTATCAACATTCCCATATCTATCATGCGGTTAACCAGGTAGACGCCTTTTTCGGACAAGCCATGCTTGTTGCAGTGCAGCATGTTCTCGTCGTACTGGGGATTGAGACCCACGGCATTGAGAATATCCTTGAGTACTGGGATTTCGCCCAAAATGGGGAAACCGGACTTGAATGGTCTGCCCTGGGTGTCGGCGTCGCAGGCCTGGGTTTCAAAGAAATGGCCCGTCGCCAAGACTTCACCGATATTGATAAAGCCGTCTTCCACTACTGAGCCGCCCAACTGGTTATCGAACTTGTGGGTCGGGAACAGGATTCTCACCCCCTTGGCATAAACTTGCTGCAGTTGCTCTTCAATCTGGCGGCGGTTGCAATCATCCTTGATACCGCAGTTGAACAGCTCTGAGGCCTCTATGCCCATCAGCACCGCCAGCTTGCCGTCGGCAATGACCTCGCGAGCTTCTTGAGGCGAGGACACCAGGCGGAAGAAGCCTTTGCCGGGGCCGCCGGACTGCACATCAATATACTCCTGCATTTGCTTGAGACGGTTAATCTGCAACTGAATGCTGTTCATGGTGTTACAGTCGTTGGGGTTGACCCAACTGGCGGGATTGATGGTTTTCTGGGCGTTGCACAACACCTCGTTTTCCACCAGATGGGTGACCATCAGGCGCAAACCGCCTAGCCAGGCGCGCTCAATCCACTTGTAGTAGTAACCTGAGTGGGTCATCTGCTCGTGATTGGGCCACCAGGGGAAGTCCGGCCAGCCTCGGGTGTCATAGCGGAAGTTGGCGTCGTTGAAGGAGTAGAGATTGCCGATGAGATCCAGTGAGCCATTCGGCCCATGGATCACCGCACTGTCGTTCAACGCCTGGGTCACCCCCCAGCGGTGGAACGGCTTGCCATGCATCATCTTGCCGCCCATAAACTCATACGAGGTGATATGGGTGTGGGCATCGACCAGACCACGCACCGGCAGTGAAGCATCGCCTTTCAGGGCGGAGAAATCACCACTGGCATTGACTTCAACCTCGGGAAACGCGCTACAGGCATCACTGGCAACCAGCTTGAAGCTTGCCTCTGAAGTGTTGTTTCCAGGGTTGAGCAGATCGAAGAAATACAAGCCACCACCGCTGTAGTTGTGCCTGAGTCCCAGATTGAGACCCACGGCGTGAAAGCGATAACTGAATTCACCGGATGGCGCTGTTTCGGCGTCAACCCGCCACTCGGCAAATTCCCCCGGGTAACGACCGGCGCTGACTTCGGCCGGCAGATGGCTGGCAAAGAAGCGGCCATCTGCGTCTGTCATCATAAAATGACCGCGGCGACTGGGTTTGAAGTAAAACGCACTGGCCTCGGCTTGGCTGATATTATCGAAACGATAACTCAATCCATCATCCACAGTGCCTCCCTGATGGAAGCGATGCAGATACTGGCCATTGGTTGGCGATTGAATAATAAAACATTGCTGCGCCAGGCTGTCGACCGCCTGGGTGGTTTGCGTTTCAGCTGCAGCTAGGGGTAGGGTTCCCAGCGCAAACAGGCCGGGGATCAGGGCAGAGAACAGACTTTTGGCACTGGGCCAATCTCCATGTCCGATTAGCTTTTTCATAGGTTAGTCCACGAAGTTGCTGGTTAATGTTGGTTTATTTCGCAACTGCTAAACTTCTGCACCCTCATGTATATGGCTAACACTGGTTTTAATCAAGCGATTGTTTAAATTTTGTTAAATTTGAGGTTGGTGATCTTGGTAACAGGCAACGTTGAGATGTAGAGACTGCTGCGCCACTGCGCCTTCTTGATTTGAGTTGATTGGTTTTTATCTGTTTAAATTCAAAGTTTTGTGAAGTTTTCTGGTGATTGGTTTTATAGGCTATGGCGTCTCTTATGCTGCGGATTTAGCTGTGTCAAAGGTATACCTTCTGATATAAGTAGCTCCTTGCCGGAGCTCGCGATTGGGTGCAGGTGTTGTCTGCGTTTGGTGAAATAGGCCAAACGATTGAAGGGAAATTGGCTGAATTTACAGCCCGGCTTTGGCCAGTTCTGTCGCCATCTGTTCAAGACCGCTCAGGCCCTGGATATCGGTTTCCTTGAGGGGCAGTCGAAAGCGGGACAGCTTGCTAAAGTTTACGTCTATCTCTTCGAGGTGCACGGCTTCCTGCTGGCGGCGTTTGGCAAGAAAACTGCCGTCGGCCTCGGGTGGCAGCAGTCGATTGACCACCAAACCGGCCAGCGGTAACTGCTCGGCCTGCAGGCTGGCCACGGCGCGGCGGGTTTCCAGAATAGGCAGCTTCTCTGCGGTCAGAACAAACAGCAGCCCTGTTTGCTGCGGATCTTTAATCAGCTCACGGGTGCGTTGCAGCAGCCGTTGTCGCGCCAGCAGGGTTTCGGCTATGGCCTTGTTGCGCGGCGCCATTCCGGCGGTGGCGTGCTCGGCCGGATCGTCGAAGGGGTTATCGACATCACGGCCCCGGCCGGGTGTCAGGTGCGACAGCATGGCGCCGAGCTTCTCTGATTTCTGATTGGCGCTCAGCATACCTTGGGTCCAGGCGGCCATCGCCTCAGGCAGGCTCAGCAGCCTAAGGGTATGGCCGGTGGGCGCGGTATCGAAAATAATCAGATCGTATTCACCGAGGCCGCTTTCCAGGGTCTTGGCTATTCGCTCCAGCAAGGCGGCTTCCTGGGCACCGGGAGACTGACGGGTGAGGCGCATCTGCCGCTCGATTTCAGCGAACATCTCCGGGCGGGTAAAACTCTTCAACTGTTGGCTGACCCGGTCGAGATGTTGGCGCACTTCCTCATCCGGGTCGATTTCCAGTGCATCCAGATTCGGTGCCAGCCGGGTGCAGTGATCGCCTATCTGCTTGGCAAAGGCATCGCTCAGGCTGTGGGCCGGATCTGTGGACACCAGCAGGACTTTCTTGCCGCGCCCGGCTGCCAACAGGGCCAGTGAGGAGGAGACAGTGGTCTTGCCGACACCGCCTTTGCCACCCACCCACAGAATACGTTTGTCGGTCAGCTGCGCCATAGCCCGTCCTTAATTAACATCTTGTTTCAACAGCATCTGAACTGATCCAGTGGTGAGTGGGGCATACCCATACGCAGGTGCCAGTCATGGAACTTTTCCAGCATCAAGGGCTGCAGCTCCAGAGTGTAGTAACTGGCCGGGTTGGGTACCCCCATCATTTCGGAGAAGATCAGCAGCATAAAAAGATCGTCCTGCTCCCTGCGGGCGCGGGCGACTGCCGAGCGAAAAGGGGCGTTATACGCCTCTTCCGCCAGGTGGCTAAGGTCTTTGACCAATGCCTTGATCTTCGCCAGTTTCATCAGTCGTTCTCCGCCGCAGTTTTACGCGCCTTGAGCGAACGGCTCAGCGTGGCACTGCACTCCAGTGAAATCACTATGGCGGCGATCAGTACCACCAAGTCCAGAGTAAACAGGAACCAATCCTGCTTGTCGTAGAAGCCTTTGAGTTGAATAAGCAGGCCCATGGTGGTCATCACCAGCAGGAAGATAAGCGGAGCCAGGGTATACCACATGGGGCGACCCAGTTTCACCAGCATCACTGTGATTACCAACAATGTCAGGCCAGCCAGTAACTGGTTGGTGGTGCCAAACAGCGGCCAGATCAGCATGCCACCCGAGCCGTCACCGCCGGCGCCGAAGGCCAGCAGCAAGCAGGTGCCCACGGCCAGCAGAGTGGCGACGGCGCCATTTTGCATCCAGTTGAGGTTATAGATGCTGCCCCATTCCTGGAATATGTAACGCTGCAGCCGCAAGCCTGTGTCCATGGTGGTACCGGCAAACAGCACCACCATTACTGTCAGCAGGGTTTGCGCCATGGTTTCATCCATGCCTATCCCGGATTCGAGGATATTGGCGCCGCCCTTGATAAAGGCGCTGACGCCCCCCTGCCCAAAGGCGTGGTAGACAGCCTGCCAGTCGGCCAGGGTCGCAAAACCTGCGGTGGCGGCTATGATGGCCGCCAGTGCCAGAGAGCCTTCGCCTATGGCGCCAAAGTAACCGACAAAACGCACATCCGGTTCTTTATCCAGTTGTTTCGAGGTGGTTCCGCTGGAAACCAGGCCGTGGAAGCCGGAAATCGCACCGCAGGCAATGGTGACAAACAGCAGTGGCACTATGGATGGAGTGCCTTCGGGCACATCGGTATTAAAGGCCGGTGCCACTATATCAGGCGCGCCCAGAAGCACGGCGCCGTAAAGCAAGCCTAAGCCGATAAACAGCTGAATACCATTGATATAGTCCCGTGGTTGCAGCAGCATCCATACCGGCAGCAGCGAGGCGATGGCGGCATAAACAAACAGCAGGATGATCCAGCTTTGGTTATCCGACAGCGGCCCCAGGGTTTCCGGCAATGCCAGCGGCAAAGACGGGCCGATATAGATGAGCGCGTACAATGCTGCCACGCCGACAATGGACACCACCAAGAGGTTGATAAGACGGCGGTAGATAAGCTGGCCTATGATGAGTGCCACCACTATGGCGCCCCAAACCGGCAGGGTGGCGCTGGGGAAGTTGATCAACTGCTTGGCAATGACGACGGCAAACACGGCGTTAACCATGAGCAACACCAAGAATATCACCACCATAAAGATGCTGCGGGCCCGCTCGCCGATAACATCACCCGTGACCGCACCTATGGATTTGGCCTTGTTGCGGTTACTGGCCCAGATGGCGCCGGCATCGTGCACCCCGGCAAAGAAGATGGTGCCGAACACCACCCAGAGGAAGGCCGGCACCCAGCCCCAGATAACCGCAATAGCCGGGCCGATAATCGGTGCAGCTCCGGCCACAGAGGTAAAGTGGTGGCCCCAAAGCACATATTTATTGGTGGGCACATAGTCGATACCATCCTGCATCTCGTGTGCAGGAGTCACGAAGTTGGGATCGACTTTGAAGATTTTTTCGCAGATGAATTTTGAATAGACAAAATAGCCGGCCGCCATCGCGCCCAGGCCCATTAACATCAACAGCACAGCATTCATGGGACACCTCTTGTTGTTGTTTTGATGTATCGATGTTAATGGAAGGTGGTTGTGGCTGATATCAGACTAAAGTCCTATTCGCTCGCAGCTATCAAGAACAGCATCTTTGCTGTAGGCATTTGTCAGAAAAGCAATAATTGCCTGCAATACCGCGGTGGTTCATGCCGCTTGATTGCGCGTTTCGCCGCTTTTATGGGCTATAAAACTTATCCGGATGAGAGCCGAATATTGCAGTGATAGCCCTCAGGTGAACAGATACTGACCCCTGTGTCTCATTTCCTCAATTCGGCGCAGTATTATGGGGCGCACAGCGTGAGATTTAGCGCTAGAATGGGCCAGTGCCGCCGGCTTGCAGCGGCACAGATAATATTAATAACATCACAAAGGAAGCTGGATTGTGACGAAGAAAATTATCCTGGATACAGATCCCGGTATTGATGATGCAATGGCAATTCTGTTTGCCGAAGGGCATGCCGCTGTGGATCTTATCGGTATCACCACAGTATTTGGCAACGCCACCATTGAAAACAGCACTCGCAATGCCCTGTATTTGAAACAGAAATACGGCATGAAGGCAGACGTATCCATGGGGGCGGATAAGCCGCTGTCGCGCCCTCCTGTCGGCCCTACCACCATAGTTCATGGTGATACCGGTTTTGGCGATCTGCAAGTCACCGCCGCCGATGTCAGCCTAAGCGCCGATCCCCGTCCGGCATGGCAGTATATCGTCGAGCAGCTCAAGGCGCAGCCGGGGGAGATCACTCTGGTGGCTGTTGGGCCTCTGACCAATCTGGCACTGGCGCTGCAGCATGAACCCGGGATCACCAAACTGGCTAAAGAAGTGGTGATCATGGGCGGGGCCTTCGGGGTTAACGGCCATCAGGGCAATGTCAGCCCGTTTGCCGAAGCCAATATCCATGACGATCCCGAGGCGGCCGATATCGTATTTACTGCCGACTGGCCCGTGGTGATTATCGGTCTGGATGTGACCCATGAGAGTTTCTTTACGCCCGAGTATCTGGATAAGCTGCGCGATGAAGCCGGTGAGCCGGGACGCTTTATTCACCAGATAAGCCGTTTCTATCTCGACTTTTACCAGCGTAGCCTGGGAATTTCCGGCTGCCATGTGCACGACCCCTCGGCGATTGCCTATGTGATAGATCCCAGCCTGTTTACCCTGAGAAAAGGGCCTGTGCGGGTGGTTTGCTCCGGCCCGGCCATTGGCCACACAATGCAGAAAACCTACGAGCGGCGCCATCCCCATGATGACTGGAGCGATATGCCGGCGCAAAGTGTTGGGGTGGGGGTGCGCAACGAGGCGCTGCTCGAACTGTATCGCAACACCCTGATAGATTTCGGTCGTCGGTCATAGGTCTTGCTGCGGCAGTTATTTTTCTGATCTCAGCCGACTTCATCTGATGCAAGAGTCCCTCGCAGGGACTCTTGTCTTGCGCTTTATCCGCCTTTTCACTTTATTCATCTGTTACTTGTCTCAACATGGTTCAGCGTTAGTCGGCTTACAGGTTCAGTATTCCTCTTGTTAATCATGACTCCTCTTTTTTGGTCATAACTCCTCATTCTAATCACTCTTTCTCATTGTCACCTTATTCTCTGCTTCCCCCTACTCATCGCCTTATCCTCAGCCCCAGTCTCAATCTCAGTGTCCGGCTTCCAAGCAGCAGGTTAGGTCCGGAGCGACAGGCGTATTTATCTGCGCTATCGGGTTACAGAGTGAGTCACAAAGTTTTAGTTCAAATGATATCTGCTGTAATTATTTAGACGGTGAACGCTTGGGTCGTTCTGCGGTAATTTTTCGGTTAACACCTCTGAAATAGCGAAGTTTTATCGGTAAATAGAAACTTTTTCAGATAAATTTCAAGCAACGTAAGCATTTGTTGCTGTGAGGTAAATCACTGTTTTGTTACTTGTGTGATCTGAAAACTCGGCTCCGGTCAGGTTGATAATTACAGTTCAAATCATTAGGCTTGTTTTTAATTGAATGGTCAATTAATAAAAAATATGCCCAAGATTGGAATGAAACCCGTGCGCCGCCAGCAACTGATCGATGCCACTATGGCCTCGGTGGCCGCCAATGGTTTGCACAATACCACCATCAACAGCATCAGCCGCTTGGCCGGGTTGTCGTCGGGGATCATCAGCCATTATTTCGGTGGCAAGCAGGAGCTGATTGAAGCGACATTGCGGCATTTGCTGGAGCAACTGAAGCTGGCTTTGCTGGCGCAAACGGCAGAGCGGCAGCTTTCCCCCAAGGCACGGCTGCACGCCATAGTGGCGGCCAACTTCACCGAGTTTCAACGCTCGGGGGCGGCTACCCGTACCTGGCTTAATTTCTGGGCTCAGTCCATGCATGAGCCCGGGCTTGCCAGGTTGCAGCAGGTCAACAGTGCCAGACTGCAGAGTAACCTGGCCTTCTCTTTCAAACAGTTATTGCCCAGGGAGCAGGCGCTCAAGAGTGCCGAGCAGGTGGCCGCCATGATTGACGGTTTTTGGCTGCGCAGTGCTCTCAGTCCTGAGCCTGAGCAGGCGTTTGCTGCCGCAGAATCCTGGTGTATCGATTTCATTGACCAAAGTCTGGCTTATCACGGAGTACATTGATGACACAGCCTGTTTATCAGAATTTTATTGACGGTCGTTATATGGCCAACGCCTCGGGTGAATCCTTTGAGGTGATTAACCCTGGCACGGGCCAGGTGCAATACCGCGTTGAAGTGGCCGATGAGGCCATCAAACAGGCGGCCATTGCCAGTGCCAAACGCGGATTTGCCGCTTGGTCAGCCATGAGCGCCATGGCGCGCAGCCGGGTGCTGTTGAAGGCGGTGGCCCTGCTGCGGCAGCGCAACGATGAGCTGGCCAAAATTGAAGTGCTGGATACGGGTAAACCCTGGCAGGAGGCGTCTGTGGTGGACGTGGTCACAGGGGCCGATGCCATAGAATACTTCGCCGGCATAGTGGTGGGCCTGGAAGGCTGCCAGCAAAGTGTTGGCGATGATTTCTTCTATACCCGCCGTGAACCGCTGGGGATTTGCGCCGGTATCGGCGCCTGGAATTATCCTTTGCAGATAGCCTGTTGGAAGTCGGCGCCGGCGTTGGCCGCCGGTAACGCGATGATCTTCAAGCCGTCAGAGGAGACCCCGCTCGGCGCGCTGAAGCTGGCGGAAATCTTTATCGAAGCCGGTGTGCCCGCCGGGGTGTTCAATGTGGTGCAGGGCGCGGCCGAAGTAGGTCAATGGCTGACTCACAGTGAGGATATCGCCAAGGTGTCCTTTACCGGCGAAGTGGGCACAGGCAAGAAGGTGATGGCGGCAGCGGCCTCCAGTCTCAAGGATGTCACCATGGAACTGGGGGGCAAGTCCCCGCTGATCATCTTTGAAGACGCCGAGCTGGAAGATGCCGTCAGCGCCGCCATGCTGGGCAACTTTTATACCCAAGGTGAAATTTGTACCAATGGTACCCGGGTCTATGTCGCCCGCAATCTTTACCCGGCCTTTATCGAACGTTTGCAGCAAAGGATGGCCAATATCAAGGCCGGCGACCCCATGGCGCCGGACACCAATTTCGGCGCCCTGATATCCAGCGCGCACAGAGACAAGGTGCTCGGGTATATCGCCCTTGGGCAGGCCGAGGGGGCGAGGCTCCTTTGCGGTGGCAAGCCTTTGACGCCGGACTCGGCCCCAGAGGGTTTCTTTGTTGAGCCGACCGTATTTGTCGACTGTGATGACAAGATGCGTATTTGCCGGGAAGAGATCTTCGGCCCTGTGATGTCTGTGTTGATTTTCGACGATGAAGAGGAAGTGATCCGCCGCGCCAACGATACGGCCCTTGGTCTGGCTGCTGCGGTATTTAGCCGCGATATTCGCCGCGCCCACAGGGTGATTCATCGGCTTCAGGCCGGGATTTGCTGGATCAATGCCTATGGCGCCTCACCCTCGGAGATGCCCGTCGGTGGCTACAAGCTTTCGGGAGTCGGCCGGGAGAACGGCAGTGAAACCCTCAAGGCCTATACCCAGACCAAATCGGTTTATGTCGGCATGCAGCCCCTGGAAAGTCCATTTTAAGGAGCCGTTATGAATCAGAATTTCGATTACATCATTGTCGGTGCCGGTAGCGCAGGGTGCGTGCTGGCCAACCGCCTGAGCGAAGATAAAAACAAACGGGTCTTGTTGCTGGAAACCGGCGGCAGCGATCGCAGCATCTTTATTCAGATGCCAACGGCGTTGTCCATTCCCATGAATACCCAAAAGTATGCCTGGCAGTTTGAAACCGAGCCTGAACCGGGGCTGGACAACCGGCGCATGCATTGTCCCAGGGGCAAGGTGCTCGGCGGTTCTTCATCCATCAACGGCATGGTCTACGTCCGCGGTCACGCCCATGACTTTGATGAGTGGCAAGCCAGTGGCGCCGAGGGCTGGAGCTACGCCGATTGCTTGCCCTATTTCAAAAAGGCCGAGACTTGGGCCTTTGGCGGTGACAAGTATCGAGGCGATAGAGGGCCCTTGGGGGTCAACAACGGCAACCGCATGGCTAATCCTCTGTATAAGGCCTTTGTTGATGCCGGTGTGCAAGCCGGTTACCTGGCCACGGATGATTACAACGGTGCCCAGCAGGAAGGCTTTGGCGCCATGCATATGACGGTGAAAAATGGTGTGCGCTGGTCTACGGCCAATGCCTATCTGCGTCCGGCCATGACACGGGATAATTTAAAAGTGGTGACCGGCGCCTTGGTGCACAAGGTATTGCTGCAGGACAAGGTGGCAACCGGGGTGCGCTATGAATGCGGCGGCAAGTTGCAGCAGGCCATGGTTTGCATGGGCGGTGAAGTGATCCTTTCAGCAGGTCCTGTGGGCTCGCCCCATCTGCTGCAGCTTTCCGGTATAGGTGCGCCCGAAGTCCTTAAAGAAGCCGGTATTGAGCTGGAGCATGCCTTGCCCGGGGTGGGGGAGAATCTTCAGGATCATCTGGAGTTCTATTTTCAGTTCCGTTGCACCCAGCCAGTTTCCCTCAACCGCAAACTGGATTGGTGGAACAAGTTCCTGATCGGCAGCCGCTGGTTCTTTACCAAGACGGGACTCGGGGCGACCAACCATTTTGAATCCTGCGGTTTTATCCGCTCCAAGGCGGGCCTGGCCGCACCGGATCTCCAGTATCACTTCCTGCCCGCCGCCATGCGTTATGACGGCCGGGAAGCCTTTGATGGCGATGGTTTTCAGGTGCATATCGGCCACAATAAGCCCAAGAGCCGGGGATGGGTCAGGGTACAGAGCAGCGATCCGCACCAGCATCCGCAGATACGTTTTAACTATTTGCAGCACCAGGATGATATCGAAGGCTTTCGCGCCTGTGTGCGCCTGACCCGGGAGATTATTCATCAGCCGGCATTCGATGGTTATCGCGGAGAAGAGATCCAGCCTGGTGCCAAGGTGGAAACCGATGAGCAGATCGATGCCTTTGTTCGTCGCTCGGTAGAGAGTGCTTATCATCCATCCTGTTCCTGCAAGATGGGCACAGATCCCATGGCCGTGGTGGACCCGCAAAACCGGGTGCATGGCATTGAAGGACTGAGAGTCGTGGACTCTTCCGTATTCCCCACCATTCCCAATGGCAACCTCAATGCACCGACCATAATGTTGGCAGAGAAGGCCGCCGATATTATCCGCGGCCGTGAAGCCTTACCGGCCTCTGATGCCACAGTTGTTCTGGCTGACAAGTGGCGAGCGCAGCAGCGCTGCCACGCACCCGAGCGGCCTAGCTGATCTTAAAATCCAAGGGGCCAGTCTGTAGTCGGCCCCTTAACCCCTGTCAATGCTGAAATCGGCGCAGCCAAGCCGAGGGCTTTTTGCTGGCCAAAATTCGCCATTAGTCTGGGGCTGGAATTAGAAAAATATAATTTAAATCAACAATAAAGGGAAAAATTATGGAGCTTTGGCTTTCAGCAGGGATCTTATTTACCTTTGCCATGATAGGGGTGATCCTGTATCGGTGGGGCAACATCCCCTGCGTAGGTGTCACCCCGGTGCGGATCAACACCTTTATCGCTATTTTGTTCACCTCAGGCCTGGATGTAGGCTTGATCATGTTCCCGCTCACCGAATTCGGCACTTACACAGATACCAACAGCAGCCCCGAATACGCCTTTTCCAATCCCTTGGCGATAGAGTTTGGATTTTGGGCCTTTCTCATCTGGGGTTTTTACTTTGTCACCTGTTTCTATTTTTGCGTCATTGAACCCAGAGTGAAGTTCTTTGAACTCAAGGCGGTAAAGTTCATCAACAACATGGTGATTATCGGCACCTGTGCCTTCACTGCTTATCTGCTGCTCAGTAACTTGCCCTGGTATCTGCCGGAGATGGGCGATGGAGAGTCCGTCATAGGCGCCTTCTATTTGATAGTGTTTGCCGTTATCGCCATCGCGGTTTATTCCAGTACCAGCATTAAATACGTCAAGGTGCTCAGCCTGGCCAGTACCTGGCTGTTTGTGGCGCTGATAGCCCTGATGTGGAGTGGCGCATTTTTAGGGGAGAGCGGCACTGTCGGCGACTTCATTACCACCTTTTCGTTATTGGGTGAGTACTTTGTCGATATCAAGCATTTTGTGTTGCCGCTCAATGACTATCACGCCTTTTACCTGTTCTGGTGGTTTGCCTGGAGCATTATGATAGGCCAGTTTACCTCGCGATTTGTCGGCGGGATCAAAACCTGGCAGCTGCTGCTGGCCATGATGGTGTTTCCCTCCATTCCCATCGCGATTTGGTTCAGTGTCCTCTATTTCTACGATACCCAGGCCATATCCACATCCGGCTTTTATAACCTGGCCATGGTCATGGTGGGCATTACCTTTGTGGTTAATTCGCTGGACTCATTGATCCGTCTCTACACGGATAACCTGGGACTGACGGTTGTCAGGCTCGGCAAACGCAACTATCTGCTTGGCAATATCGCCGTGATGGTGCTGCTGACCTTGCTGTTCCAACTGGATTTCTTGGAGATTCAATGGGTTGGGGCCCTGGCCATTGGGCTTATCTTCGCCTGTGCCGGTTACATGCTGCTGACCAAACTGAAAACCTTGGGCCGGATCCAAGGCTCTCCCAAAGAAAACACCATAGATTTTAATAAAATAGAGTTGGCTGACTGATGCCGGCTTCAATCCATAAAACCAAAAGAGGAACACAGATGCGCTTGAACGCCATGGCAAATTATCTCAAGAGCGGCGGTGTGGCGGCACTGCTGACACTGACTTTCACGGCCGAGGCCGAGTGGTCATCGACCGTGACCCTGGCATCGGATTACAGTTTCAACGGGGTCAGTCAGACAGATGAAGGCCCGGCGTTACAGGCCAGCTTGGATTACAGTAGTGAAAGTGGCTGGTATCTTGGCAGCTTCGCTTCCAATGTCGACTTCGGTGGCGGCGATGATACCTGGTTGGAACTTGACGGTTACGCAGGTTATTTTTACCAGTTCAATGAATACCTGAGCCTGGATGCCGGGCTTGCCTATTACAGCTATCACGGCGAATCCTTTTCCGATGACTACAACTATCCGGAAGCTTATGCCAAGTGGGGTTATCAGTCGCCATTCGGTCAGTCGGAGCTGAATCTCTGGTACAGCTGGGATTACTTTGGTACCGGTGCCGGCCACAGCATAGTGATGCTGGCCCACAGTTTTGAATTGGCGCCCGGTCACCGGCTGAGGTTGAGTTTTGACCGTTCCACATCGGATGATACAGACAAGTGGCAGTGGCAGGGGAGCAGAGGCTATCAACACTACCGCATCGCCTACCAGACCCAATATCACGGCATAGATATTGAGCTGGCAGGTGAAGATACCAGCCTGGACTCGGACAATGCCGATGCCAGATTGGTGCTAAGCCTGTCGCACAGATTCACCTTCTGAAGAGCTGCCCTATTGGCCCAGGCTGGAGTGGGCGGCTTCAGCCGGGCCTTGCGGCTTACTTAAGAATATTCTTTTATCTTTCAAGCGCTCTTGTGATTTGTTGACTAGTCTTATCTCAGGATGATTTCTATCACAGCAGGGAGCAACCCAGATGACTTCTATCAGCAAATTTTGTCGCAGCAAATCTTGCGCCGCATTGTTTAGTGTGACGCTGCTAGGCGTGACTTCTATGTTTGTTGCCGCAGCAGCCAATGCCAACGACTATGAAGCCGCCATCAGCGAACTTGCCAATACCCAGGTCAAGAGTTGGCTTGGCGACCCTTTGATCGTCGATAGCATCAAGCAACAAAACAGTGCCAATGCCGAACTTTCCAAGGAGCAAATTCTCGACTTGGACAAGCAATGGCGTGCTCAGGTTGCTGCTGCCGACAAGCCATTGGTGGATAAGCTTCTCAACAATCCGCTTTCCGATTTTTTGCGGCAGAAACTGCAGCAAAGCAATGGCCTTTATACCGAAATATTCGTTATGGATGACAAGGGATTGAATGTGGGACAGAGTGCCATGACTTCAGATTATTGGCAGGGGGACGAAGCCAAATGGCAGCAAACCTTCGCCAAGGGGCCGGACAGTATCCATATCAGCGAGGTGGAAGAGGATGAGTCTACCCAGAGTTATCAGAGTCAGCTGAGTCTGCCTGTTGTCGACCCCTCGTCCGGTGCAGTGATAGGCGCCATTACACTGGGGATCAACGTAGAGCTACTGTAAGCGTCTTTTGCTTGTTATTTCCCCTCAGTCAGGGAGGTCTGTATGGGAATCTTCAACAGGATCAGCAGCAAGATGGCCTTGATCGCCTCTGTGGTGGTTTTGGCCGGTTTTACGCTGACCAACTTTATAAGCCAGCATAGGCTCACCAGCACTCTGGTCGATATGGAGCGGATCAGCAGTCAGGTGATCACCGGATTTGTGTCGCAACAACTGCTCAATGCGGTGAAATTTGGCAAGGCGGACAAGGTCGAGGAGGAGTTTGTCAATCTGGCCAAACAGACCCGGGGGAACCTTGGGTATGCCGTGGTGTTTGATGCTTCGCAGGCCGTTTTTGCTCAGTTTGGCGAGCCAGGCAAGACCGGCGCCCAGATGCAGACCTCGCTGGGGCAGCATCTGCCGCAACTGAAAGCCGGTGAGCCTCAGACCTTGGTCACCGACAAGGATATTCAAATACTTCATCCCATTATCAACAGTCGTGATCAGGCGCTGATTGGGGTACTGGGCATGAGCTGGGGTCTTCAGGAGATCCAGCGGCAGACAAATGCTATGTTGCTGGGAGGCATAGCCGTTGCTATTCCAGTCGCCGTGGCGATCATCATCTGCCTGCTGCTGGTGATGAAGCGCCTGGTGATGCGCCCGGTGGACAGGATCACCCAACTGGCGCAGGAGTTGGCTCGCGGAGAAGGGGATCTGCGTCGGCGTATCGAATATTCGAGCGACGATGAGTTGCGCGGCCTGTGTGACAACATCAATCACTTCATTATCAAGGTGCAGGAAGCCCTGGCCGATGTTACCGCTCAGTCGAGTTCCTTGACCGAGATAGCCACCCAAAGCCGCCATACATCCCAGAGTGCCAATGCCGCCACTCAAGAGCAGCGCGGCAGCCTGGAACAGATGTCCCACTCGATACGTGATATGTCCAGCGTGATCCACGAGGTGGCACAAAACGCGGCCGAGGCAGAAGATTCCACCAAGGATGCCAGGGCGGTCTCCCAGGAAGTGCAGGCCATCATAGAGCGCAATCGTGAGTCGATAGACTCACTTGCCGCCGAGGTGGAGCGGGCCTCGGGAGTGATTCAGCGGCTTTATGATGACAGTCAGCAGATAGGGCGGATCCTCGAAGTGATCCAGGCGATTGCCGAGCAGACCAATCTGCTGGCACTGAATGCGGCCATAGAGGCAGCCCGCGCCGGTGAGCAGGGGCGGGGCTTTGCCGTTGTGGCCGACGAAGTACGCTCTCTGGCCAGCAAGACTCAGCAGTCGACCGAAGAGATCAAGGCGATGATAGAACGTTTGCAAGCCGGCAGTAAAGATGCCGCAGATGTGATGAATGCCAGTTGTAACAAGGCTCGGGAGGGGGTTGAGCAGGCACAGCAGAGCCGTGAAGCACTGCAGCTGATTGCCGCCAAGGTAGACGCCATTTCCAGCGTCAACAGCCTGATAGCCTCGGCGACCCAATCTCAGGCACGCTCGGCCGAGAGTCTGTCCCATGATCTGGAACAGTTGCATCATCTGAGTGAAATCTCCGCCAGCAGCGCCGAGGAAGCGGCGCACCATGGCAGTGAGCTCTTCGACCTAATCAATAAGACCCAGGTAACCCTCGGGCGTTTCAAAGTCTAGGGTTTCAAGGTCTGGGAAGGGGCAGATAAGCCTGAATCACATCAAGGCTTATCTGTTTTTTTATGGTTTTCGGCTCAGGCAGTTTTGCAGCAGTTTGGCGAAGAACTCGCTGCCCTTGCGGCGGGCAAAGGCGATGTTGCGCTCGGGAATCGACTCAGGATCATCATATTCGGCCAGGGCCTGTTCCATACTGGCTTCACGTATGATATGCAGGGTCGGATAGGGCGCTCTGTTGGTGTAGTTGGCGGCATCATCCTGGGCCTCCCCTTCGAAACAATAGTCGGGGTGAAAGCTGGCCAACTGGTAAACCCCTTCATAACCCTCTTCGAACAACAGCTGCTCGGCAAAGGCCAACAGATCCAGATAAAGATGAAAGCCTTCAAAGCCCCTCGGCAGAATGAACAGGCTGGTTTCCGCTTGTGGGTGCTCATCCAGATATTGGCACTCGTCCAGCAACGCCTGCAAGGCCGTATCCATGCGGCTTTCTTCGCAAACTGTGTAACGAATCGAGTCGCGCTCGACTTCCCGTCTGGCGAAGGGGCAGATGTTGTACTTCATGATCACCTCCTTGACCCAAGCCTGGGTTTGGGCGGCGATAGTCTGGGATCCCATCATGGAGTCTGTGGCCATATTCTGCTCTGTATCTGTGTAAGGGCGTTATTGGCGGCCATCATAGGCAGCCTCTGGGGTACTGGCAAGCACCAAAGGTACTGAGGGATGAAATACGGCGCCCATCCAAGTGGCGCCGCTTGTTTGCTCGAATTAAAAAATCAGTAGCTGACTTCCACTTCATAAGAGGTGAACTTGCGGATATTGATTACTCCGGTATCGAAAAGCAGGTACTGACCCTTGATGCCCATCAGAGTGCCGCTGACAATGGCTTCTTTGTCAAAGTTATGGGACTTGATCTTCTTTGGAAACTCACTGACCGGGTAGTGAATTTGAGTCTCTGCCTCGGTCAATCTCTCTATCTTGTAATCACCGCGGCTCATTGCCAGCTCGTGCAAGCGGGTTTCGATACTCGGCAATAGCGTTTCGGCCTTGGCCTTGAGATCTATCTCGTCGTTGTTGCCCTTGAGCATCGCCTGCCAGTTGGTCTTGTCGGCAATCAGTTTGGCCAGTTCGACTTCGATAAGGCCGGAAAGCTGCCTGCTGCTGACCTTGAATATCGGCAGCCCCTGAGTGGCTCCCTGATCCAGCCAGCGGGTGGGCAACTGGGTGTGGCGGGTAATGCCGACCTTTATTCCCGAGGTATTGGACAGGTAAACATAGTGGGGCACCATGCAATGCGTGTCGCCCCATTCGGGTTCGCGGCAGGTTCCCTGATCATAGTGGCAGGTTTCCGGTTTCATCACGCAGAGATCGCAGCTGGCGAGTTTCTGCATACAGACATAACAGTGGCCCTGGGAGTAACTCTTCTTGGTCTTCTTACCGCAGTTGCAGCAGAAGATGTTACCCGTGTGACTCAGGGTTAAACTCTTGCCTATCAAAGGGTTCAACGCCAGGCGCTGTTCAGCCACTCTGAGGGTGTATTGTGCCAGATGGTTCTCGTCCAGGGCGACGGCCATCTTATCCAGTGTTCCAAGCATAACGACAAAACTCTGTTCTTTTGATTTTCGCCAGTGTATCAGTTTTCCTAACAGGAATTATCGATTGCACATCGGTTGCTGCTTTTGCAGGCACTCAAGAGTCAGAGGTCGGGCAGCTGCAGTATCGGGCTCAGGTCAGATTCAGCTTATCCAGTACCAGATCATCACCTATGCTGTAGAGAGATTCGGTCAGGCGCTCCTCCTGCATAGGGTCGGTCAATCCCAGGCTGATGGTGGCCCGAAACAGGGCGATGCCGGTATGGCCCGCGGTTTCAAACTTGCTGCTGAATTGCTCGATATTGATGCCCAGGGCATTGATCCTGTTGGAAATGTCCAGCACCAGCCCGGGCCTGTCGTAGGCCACCAGGTTGAAACTCAGGCGTTTGATATATTTCTGCTGCTGGCCGGCCCTGGCACTGGTGAGCGCCATACCATCGACGCACTCCAGGGCATCGAGCAGGTCATCCCAGTGTTCGCTGGGAACCTCAAGTAGCAAAATAGCGGCAAAAATCCCGTCTATATGACGTAATTCCGAGTCGAGCCAGTTGCCACCGTGGCGGCTGACCGCATGGGCAATCTGCTCAACCAATCCTTTTCTGTCAGGGACTTGCAGTGTGATAAGGTAACGAAGCATGGTAGACAGACTCCTGAATAATGTTAAAAAAAGCTATGTAACACTATTGTCATTTTTGCGTCATATAATCCCAGCCACTCGATAAGGGATGGTCTTACCTGGGTTGGCCGAAACGCAATAACGTACGGTTAATTCGGTAAAAAAGCCTAACAGCTATTAATAATAGAGGTTCTTAATGGAAAGTCAGGTCATTCAGCCTGCTTCTGCGTCGAAAGATCTGTTGGTGAGCAAAGGCTCCGGCCGCAGAGCCTTCAAGGATAAGGCCGCGCAGATAGGGGTAACAGTGGGCGGAACCATGGTGTTCGTCGCCCTTTTGTTGATCTTTTTCTATCTGCTTTACGTGATTAAGCCGGTGTTTGACGGCGCCAGTGTTGAACCCGTCACCGAAGTTAGCCTGCCGGCCAGTTCAGACAAGACGCTGATGGTGGGCAGTGACGAGCAAAATGAACTGCTCTATCGGGTCGGTGACCAAGGCGTGGTGGATTTCTTCAGGGTCAAAGGCGAACAGCAGCACCAACAGGTGAAACTGCCTGTGCCAGATTCGAGCAAAGTGGTCAGCAGCGCCGTCAGCGCCCCAAGCCAGCAGTTGTTTGCCCTCGGACTGGATAACGGTCAACTCTTATTGGCCGGGGTCGAGTTTGGTGTCAGCTATCCCAATAACCAGCGCCTGATCACTCCCAAGGTCAAGTATCCACTGGGGGAGTCGGCACTGACGGTTGCCGAGGATGGCTCGCCACTCAAGAATCTCGCCTTCGGCTATAGCTCGGAGAGCATGAGCTTTGCCTACCAGGACAGCCAGAATCGCTGGCAACTGACCAAGATGGTCGGCGAAGAGAACATGATGACAGAGGAAGTGGAGTGGAACACACAAACCATGCCACTGCCGGATGCGCCTTCCCGTACTGAACATCAACTCATGACCCCGGATCAGCGCCAACTGCTGCTGCAGTCCGGCAGCAAAATTTTTGTCTACAACATTCAATATGTGGATGAAATCTCGCTGCAACAGGTGATAGATGTCGAGAAAGCCAAGGCCAAGGTCACCAGTTTGAGCCTGCTGGCGGGCGCCAGTTCACTGCTGGTAGGCTACGACAGCGGTGTGGTGGCCCAGTATTTTCAGGTGGCCAGCGACCGCGGACGTGTCTATCAGGAGATCCGCGAGTTTAGCGGTTTGGGTAAGGTGGACACCATAGCCTCTGAGTTCTACCGTAAGAGCTTTGCCACAGTGAGCCCCGAGGGTGAACTGTCTTTGCTTTACACCACGAGTGAGCGCGAGCTGTTCGACAAGAAGTTCGATCTCAAGGCGCCGGGTGTTATGGGCTTCAGCCCCCGCTCCAATGCCTTAATCATTGAAGATGGTAGCAAGCTGCACCTGTACGCGGTTGACAACGACCACCCGGAAGTTTCCTGGAGTGCCCTATGGAACAAGGTTTGGTACGAAGGTTACCCTGAGCCGCAGTTTGTCTGGCAGTCCACTTCCGGCTCGGATGATTTTGAAGCCAAGCTCAGCCTGATGCCGCTGGCATTCGGTACGCTCAAGGCGGCGTTCTATGCCATGCTGTTTGCCGTTCCTCTGGCGATTGCCGGCGCCATCTATACCGCCTATTTCATGTCGCCCAAGGTGCGCAGCATAGTCAAGCCTACCATTGAAATCATGGAAGCCCTGCCGACAGTGATCCTCGGTTTCCTGGCCGGTCTCTGGCTGGCACCGCTGATTGAAGAGCATCTGCCCGGCATTCTGGCCTTGCTGCTGCTGTTGCCGATAAGCATAGTGACCAGTGCCTATGCCTGGTCCAAGCTGCCGGGTCGCATCAAGGCGATACTGCCGGAAACCTATCAGGAACTGATGCTGATCCCGGTTATCTGTTTTGTCGGTTGGTTCTCTTTTACCATCAGCCCGGCAATCGAAGTGGCCTTCTTCCACGGCGACACCCGCCAGTTCATCACCAATGAGCTGGGGATCACCTTCGATCAGCGTAACGCGCTGGTGGTGGGAATTGCCATGGGCTTTGCCGTCATTCCAACCATCTTCTCCATTGCCGAAGACGCCATCTTCTCTGTGCCGCGTCACCTGTCGAACGGCAGCCTGGCCTTGGGAGCGACCCCCTGGCAGACCCTGACCCGGGTAGTGTTGCTGACCGCAAGCCCGGGGATATTCTCGGCAGTCATGATGGGCCTTGGCCGCGCCGTGGGTGAAACCATGATTGTACTCATGGCCACGGGGAACACCGCCATCATGGAGTGGAGCGTGTTTGAAGGGATGCGGACCCTGGCGGCCAATATCGCGGTGGAAATGCCGGAGTCGGCCATCGGCAGCTCTCATTACCGGGTATTGTTCCTCGCAGCCTTTGTGCTCTTTATCTTTACCTTCCTGTTCAACACTGTGGCCGAAGTGGTGCGTCAGCGTCTGCGCGACCGCTACAGCTCACTGTAACGGGAGAGAAATTATGAATAGAACACTAGATGTTTCGCCAATCACCTTAAGGGGTTTGTGCAATGGGTAAGTGGTTTAAATCAGGCTCTCCCTGGATCTGGATGACAGGGGGCGCCGTTAGCCTGAGTTTGATTGCGGTGTTGGGGCTATTGTTACTCATCGCCTGGCGTGGCCTGAGCTATTTCTGGCCCGCGGATATCTATCAGTGGGAGATGCAGGATGACAAAGGCCAGCGCTACACCCTGATAGGAGAGCTGTACGACAGAGAAGAAGTGCCGACCGAGCGGTTGAAATCCGCCGGTTACCACTTCAACTCAGAGCCGGGTGAGTTTGTGACCCGTTATCTGGTCAAGACGGGTAACCGTGAGTTTGTCGGCCTGGATTTCCGCTGGATTTTGGAGACAGATATTGTGTCGCGCTCCACCCCGGAAGGCTTGGCCATGATAGAGCGTACCAAGAACGGTAACTTCTACGGCTACCCTGTGGCCGTGATTGAGAAGGGCCAGCGGCTGGAACTCGGTGGCGATGTGCAGAACTCACTCGAGGAGCATATCGAGCGCGCAGTGGACCTGGCCGATCAGGCGATGGCACTGCAGAAGCAGGACATAGGCGCGGTTAACTATGAGCTGGAACGTCTGCGCCTCAAAGAACGTGGCTATGAGCTTGATGATGCCTTGACGCCTGAGCGCAAGGCCGAGCTTGAGTCCAAGCGTCAGCAACTGAACCAGCATTATCAAGGGTTGGAAAAGCAGCTGTTCTCTCTGCGTGAGCAAGCCGGGCGTGACTCTGTGATAGTACGCGACATGCGCGGCGAAGAAGTGACCCTCAGCCTGGATTCGGTGCTCGATGTCAGCTATGTCAACCGCATGGGCTTTATCGACAAGGTTGGCCACTGGTTTGTTGGTCTGGGACGCTTTATCAGTGACGATCCCCGCGAAGCCAACACAGAGGGCGGGGTGTTTCCGGCGATTTTCGGCACAGTATTCATGGTGTTGCTTATGGCCGTGATAGTGACACCATTCGGTGTGGTGGCCGCCATCTATCTGCACGAATACGCCAAGAAAGGGCCAATCACCAAGATGATACGTATCGCGGTGATCAACCTCGCCGGTGTGCCTTCGATTGTGTACGGGGTGTTTGGTCTGGGCTTCTTTGTCTATATGTTGGGGGGCTCGCTGGATCAGCTGTTCTATCCAGAGGCGTTGCCGTCGCCCACCTTTGGCTCTCCCGGGGTTATCTGGTCGGCACTGACTTTGGCGATTCTGACCCTGCCTGTGGTGATAGTTTCCACCGAGGAAGGCTTGTCACGTATTCCAAGCTCAGTGCGTCAGGGCAGCCTGGCACTGGGGGCCACCAAGGCCGAAACCCTGTGGCGGATTATTATCCCCATGGCCAGCCCGGCGATTATGACAGGGCTTATTCTGGCTGTTGCCCGCGCCGCCGGCGAAGTGGCACCCTTGATGCTGGTGGGGGTGGTCAAGTTGGCGCCTACCTTGCCTGTGGATATGAATTTCCCCTTCGTGCATCTTGAGCGTAAGTTCATGCACCTCGGGTTCCATATTTATGATGTCGGTTTCCAGAGCCCCAACGTAGAAGCTGCCAGGCCTTTGGTCTATGCCACCTCGTTCCTGCTGGTATCTGTGATCGTGGCACTCAACCTGACGGCTATCAGCGTGCGCAACCATCTGCGTGAAAAGTACCGCTCGCTTGAACACTAATTGACGATTATCCTGAAGTGATAGGACAGAATATGATTTCGATAGACTCATCGGTAATGAATACTGAGACGCTGGATCTGGCGAACCTGCCTGCCGAAGAGACGGCGCTGGAGATCCGTAACCTGGATTTGCGCTATGGTGACAAGCAGGCGCTGTTTGATGTTTCCATGAAGATCCCCAAGAAGAAGGTCACCGCCTTCATCGGCCCCAGTGGTTGCGGTAAGTCCACCTTGCTGCGCTGTATCAACCGGATGAACGATCTGGTGGATAACTGCCATATCGACGGGGAAATCTTGCTCCATGGTCAAAACATCTACGACAAGAAAGTGGATGTCGCGGCGCTGAGACGCAATGTGGGCATGGTGTTCCAGCGCCCTAATCCTTTCCCCAAGTCCATTTATGAAAATGTCGTCTATGGCCTGCGCCTGCAGGGCGTGAGTAACCGCCGTGAGCTGGATGAAGCCTGTGAGCGTTCACTGCGCGGCGCCGCCATCTGGGACGAGGTGAAAGACAGGCTGCATGACAACGCCTTCGGGTTGTCCGGTGGTCAGCAGCAGCGTCTGGTGATTGCCCGGGCGATAGCCATTGAGCCTGAAGTCTTGCTGCTCGATGAGCCGACTTCGGCACTGGATCCTATCTCGACCCTGACTATCGAAGAGCTGATCACAGAGCTCAAGTCCAAGTACACTGTGGTGATAGTGACCCACAACATGCAGCAGGCGGCCAGGGTGTCGGATCAGACTGCCTTTATGTATATGGGCGAGCTGATTGAGTACTCGGATACCAACACTATCTTTACTACGCCAAAACAGAGTAAGACCGAAGATTATATTACCGGCCGCTACGGTTGATAAACGCTGCGTCCGAGCAAGGGGAAGCAAATGGAAAACAAGAACCTGAATAAACATATCTCAGGCCAGTTCAATGCCGAGCTGGAAGATATCCGCAACCGGGTGCTGGCCATGGGCGGCATGGTGGAGCGGCAGTTGGAACAGGCGCTGGATGCCCTGGGCAGCCTGGATACCGAGTTAGCGCAGAAGGTGATCGAGGGCGATCACAAGGTCAACGGCATGGAGGTGATGATAGATGAAGAGTGTACCCGTATCATTGCCAAGCGTCAGCCGGCGGCCAGCGACTTGCGTCTGGTGATAGCCATCTCCAAGACGATTGCCGATCTTGAGCGCATCGGTGATGCCTGTGTGCGTATCGCCAAGGCGGCACAGGAGAAGCGCAGCAATAATCAGCAGCCGCTGCTGGTCAGTATTGAGTCCATGGGGCGCCATGCCACCCGTATGTTGCACTCGACCCTGGATGCATTGGCGCGGATGGACGCCGACTCGGCGCTGGAGCTGCACAAGGAAGATGCCAAGCTGGACAAGGAATATGAAGGCATCATTCGCCAGTTGATGACTTACATGATGGAAGATCCCCGCTCTATCCCAGGTGTGCTGGATGTGCTCTGGGCTGCCCGCGCGGTTGAGCGGGTAGGGGACCGCTGCAAAAACATCTGTGAGTACGTGATTTACTACGTCAAGGGCAAAGACGTACGCCATGTCTCCTACGAGGAGATGGAAAAAGAGCTTTAAGCTCTTATCCGCGAGCCTTAGAGAAAGCCGCTTGCATTCAAGCGGCTTTTTTGTGCCAGTGCAGGCTGGTGCAGCTCGGTTAGCTGCACCGCCCGGTCAACGGAGCTCTTGGTCAACGGAATACTTGGTCAACAGAGAACTTGGTCAACATAGGACTTAGTCAACGGGGACTTAGTCAAAGCAGTCTCGTCAAAGCCCAGCCTAGTCAACGCGGTATTCTGCCAGCTCGATCAGGTTGCCGTCAGGATCGCGAATATAGACTGAGTCTATCGGGCCGGTGGCGCCGGTACGGGCGATGGGGCCCTCTTCGATGTCGATACCCATGGCATTGAGATGCGCCATAACATCCTCGAGTGAACCACAGGTGATAAAGCACAAGTCCGCCGAACCACTTTGGGCTTTGGCGGCATTGGGGTAATATTCGCGGCCAAGCTGGTGCAGGTTGATTTTCTGATCGCCAAATTGCAGCGCCGTTCTGTTATCGGCAAAGGTTTGGCGTTTCATGCCCAGTTTTTGGTAGAAGGCGACACTCTGCTCTATGTCGCGGACGGTTAACACCAGGTGATCCAGTCGGGTTACGCGCATGCTGTTATTCTCCTTGTCGCACCCGGGAGACCCTGCGGCCTCCCGGGGTAATGCACAACATTTTGCTATCGATTTGCGTCTCTGTCAGGATACAGAGTTGAGCGCCTGTTGGGGAAGGGGCAGCCGAGAAACCTTCCTTTGAGCCTCTGTCCTGCGCCCTATACAGTCTTAAATATCAAGAGGAATTCAATGAAACAAACCCTGATCCGCGGCTTGCTTAATCTGCTGCCCATGGCGCTTAGTCTCTGGCTGTTCTGGTCCCTGTTTGAATCTCTCGACAGCCTGGGCAAGTTACTCTTCTCTCTGGTGGGCATGGACACTGTATTTACCGGAGCCGGTTTTATATTGGTCACAGCCTTGGTATTTGTTGCCGGTTTACTGTTTTCCGTCAGCCCCATCGTTTGGCTCTGGAGCTGGATTGAACGGCAGTTGATGCGCTTTCCCCTGTTCAAGTCTGTCTATGGCAGTATTCGCGATATTGCTTCTTTGATGAACCGAGATGGCAGTAAGCCCAAGTCGCAGCAAACAGTATTGGTGCGCCAGGCAAACGGCGGTTTTGTGGTCGGCTTTATTATGACGGACAAGCCGCCTCAACCGCTGCTCGATGCCTTGCCCGAAGGGGACTGGGTGCCTGTGCTGTTTCAACTTTCCTATCAGATGGCCGGGGTCACCAGCCTGGTCAAACGAGAGGACTTGATCATGGTGGATTGGTCATTCGAGGAGGCGATGCGCTTTAATCTGACCGCGGGTATTTCACAAACCCCCAAGAGCGGCGAGTAGGAAAAGGCTGATTCTGTGAGCGGGAGTCGCCAGAGACTCCCCATTTTGTCCGTTTTTGTGTATAATCAGCGCCGATTGTTGCCAAAAGTAGCAGTTTGTGTCCGAGTCGATTGCCATTCAATATGCCACGGTAATCTTGTCTGTCCCGCCAACACTTTGATCCCGGTGGGTCCTATCTCTTCCATTTTTATCAAGCCGAGAGCTTGTCCGCGGAAGGGTGTCACATACTGCACATAAACACCCGATAAGCTTTTGGTGTGGCTTTGGATAAGCGTTGTCCCCGGCCGAGTTCAGCGGTAACTTAGGAACTTGATCGCAGGCAGCGCAGTTTTATCCGTAAAAAGGAGCGCAAAATTTGATTAAGTCGAGTATTAATCCTCCGGTGTTTTTTTCGTCAGTGATCTGTATCGCCTTCATGGTGTTGGTGTGTGCCGTCTGGCCGAATGAAGCGCAGGAGCTATTTAAGTCAGCTCAATCCTGGCTGGAGTTGAAGGCCGGCTGGCTCTATATCATGGGCGTGGCCATTTTTCTGGTATTCATCATCTTTGTGATGGTGAGTCGCTTCGGTGATATCAAGCTTGGGCCGGATCATGCCGAGCCGGATTACAGCTACAAGAGCTGGATTGCCATGCTATTCTCTGCCGGTATGGGCATAGGCTTGATGTTCTTTGGGGTTGGTGAACCTGTGATGCACTATCTGGCACCGCCGGATGCGGATCCCCAGACAGTTGAAGCCGCCAAAGAGGCGATGAAGATCACCTTCTTCCACTGGGGTATTCACGCCTGGGCCATCTATGCGGTAGTGGCCTTGAGTCTGGCCTATTTCAGCTATCGGCATAAGCTGCCGCTGCTGCCAAGAAGTGCCCTTTATCCTCTGATTGGTGAACGTATTTATGGTCCCATAGGCCACTGCGTCGACACCTTTGCCGTGCTGGGCACTATGTTTGGTGTGGCTACCTCATTGGGCTTCGGGGTATTGCAGGTTAACTCGGGACTCAACTATCTGTTGGGTGATTCTTTCCCTATCAGCAGCACTGTGCAGGTGGCACTGATCATAGGTATCACTCTTATCGCCACCGGCTCTGTGTTTTCCGGCCTGGATAAAGGGGTGAAGCGTTTAAGTGAGCTTAACCTCGGGCTGGCTTTTGTGCTGATGATGATAGTACTGCTGTTTGGTCCAACGGTTGCTCTGCTGCAGTCTTTCGTGCAAAACACCGGCAGCTATTTGAGTGAGCTGGTGAGCAAGACCTTTAACCTCTATGCCTACGAGCAGAAGAATGACTGGCTCGGTGGCTGGACTCTACTCTACTGGGGCTGGTGGATCTCCTGGTCACCTTTTGTCGGTACCTTTATCGCCCGGGTCTCCCGCGGCCGCACCATTCGTGAGTTCCTGGTGGGGATCTTATTTGTTCCCAGTGGTTTCACCTTCCTGTGGATGACGGTTTTCGGTAACTCGGCGATAGATGCCATCATGAACCATGGCGCCGAATATCTGGCTACCGCGGTTTCTACCGATGTGTCAGTCGCCCTGTTTACCTTCTTCGAGCACTTGCCGCTTTCCAATCTGCTGTCAGTCATCGCTGTGTGTCTGGTGGTGACCTTCTTTGTGACCTCGTCTGACTCAGGCTCTTTGGTGATCGATAACCTGACCTCAGGCGGCGATGCCGATGCGCCTGTATGGCAGCGGATCTTCTGGGCCCTGATGCAAGGTGTGGTTGCCTCTGTGCTGCTGCTCGCAGGTGGCTTGCAGGCGCTGCAAACGGCAGCGATTGCCAGTGCCATGCCGTTCTTGTTGGTGATGCTGCTTATCTGCTTTGGCCTGTTCAAGGCGTTGCAGGATGACTGGCTCAAAATCAACAGCGTGCAGCTGCATACCACCAGTGTGCAGTACGCCAGAACCAGCGTGTCCTGGGAAGACAGGATAGATGTGTTGGTGTCGCATCCCTCCTACGAGCAGGCGCGGCGCTTTGTCGACAACGTGGCGACACCGGCGCTGTCCAAGGTCTCTCAGGGCTTCTTGTCCCGCGGTATCAATGCCGATCTCCAGTACGATGAAGACAGGGTGAGGTTGGTCATCGAAAATGAAGAGGTGCAGACCTTTGTCTATGGCTTGCGGATCCGCGCCTTTACGCTGCCTGTGACTCATCAGACTCAGGCAGAAGCTGAGGATGAGTCACAAAATAACTACTTCCGGGTTGAAGTCTTCCTCGAACACGGCGGACAGTATTATGATGTTATGGGTTATACGGAAGAGCAGATCCAGGCAGATGTGGTGACTCAGTATGAGAAGCACCTGCATTATCTGCATCTGTCCAGCGCAGAATATGTAGAGGGCCCTTAAGGGCTCGTTCACCGGAAAAGAAAGATGGCAGAACAGAGTAAATTGGATCGGGTGCTGGCGCAGGCCCGTGAATATCAGGCGAGTCGTGAAAAAGGCTATCGGGAGCAGGCACTCAAGCTTTATCCCTGGGTCTGTGGCCGCTGTGCCAGGGAGTTTACCCACAAGAACTTGCGTGAGTTGACTGTGCATCACAGAGATCACAATCACGACAACAACCCTTCAGATGGTTCCAACTGGGAGCTGTTGTGTCTCTACTGCCATGACAACGAGCACTCCAGGTTTGAAGAACTGGTGCAGTACGGCGACACCAGTGAAGCCAAACAGGCGCCGGCCACCTTTAATCCTTTTGCCGATCTCAAGGCGAGAATGGCGGCCAAAGATTGACCGCTTCTTTTGGGAAGGCCTGATAAGGCTTAAGCCATTCAATGCAAAAACCGTCCATTCAAGGACGGTTTTTTTATGTCATAGGCGCTGATAAATGCTGTTTTCAAGTCGCCTTGGTGGTGATTTTGGAACTGATAAAAATTCTCATTAATTAGTGGAAACCCCTGTGGCAGCAGGGTTTGCTCCGTTTTCCCCACTGAAGGTAAGTGTTTTGTTGAAAAATTCGCCAATGGAATTTGAGCTGAGTAGGAGAATTGCGACAAAGTGTGTTTTGCCCCAGAGTTTGCGTTGGATTGTGCGGCCAGCAGTCTTATACTCGTCTGACAATTATTTCAAATCAAGATGGAAGCAAGCAAAATGACATTAGGGTCTCCTAAGGTAAGCAAGACGCATTCTTTTATGACTGTGTCACTTATCGAGCTATGGGAACGTTTCGGTTATTACGGTATGCAGGCGCTTATCGTGTACTTCATGGTACAGCGTCTAGGGTTTGAGGACAGTCGCGCCAACCTGGTATGGAGTGCCTGTGCCGCATTGATTTATGTGTCGCCGGCGATTGGTGGCTGGGTCGGGGATAAAATTCTCGGTACCAAGCGCACCATGTTGCTAGGTGCCGGCATTCTGTCATTGGGTTATGCCTTGATGACAGTGCCGACCGAAAACACCTGGTTCCTGTTTTCGGCCCTTGGGGTAATCGTTGTCGGTAACGGTTTGTTCAAACCCAATGCCGGTAACCTGGTGCGCAAAATCTATGAAGGGGACGACTCCAAGATAGACAGCGCCTTTACCATTTACTACATGGCGGTGAACGTAGGTTCCACCTTCTCCATGTTGTTGACTCCCTGGATTAAAGATTACGTCAACGCCAACTATGGCAATGAATTTGGCTGGCATGCGGCTTTTGCCGTCTGCTGCGTGGGTCTACTGGTAGGCTTGGGTAACTACGCCATGATGCGTAAGACTCTGGCCAACTATGGCTCAGAGCCGGATACCCGTCCGGTGGAAATGAATAAGCTGTTTGCGGTACTCGGCCTGGCGGCTCTGTCTGTAGTGGCTTCAGCCTTTATCCTCGAATATGAAGATGTGGCCCGCGCCTTTGTTTACACCGCTGGTGCTGCCGTACTCGGTATCTTTATCTACTTGATTAAAAACAGTGAAACCAGTGAACGGGCCGGTTTGATAGCCGCCTTGGTTCTGACGGTACAAACTGTATTCTTCTTTGTATTTTACCAACAGATGTCTACCTCGCTGGCGCTGTTTGCCCTGCGTAACGTCGACTGGAACTTCCAGGCCTTTGGTATCGATCTGTGGACCTGGTCACCGGCGCAGTTCCAGGCCTTGAACCCTATCTGGATCATGTTGCTCAGTCCTGTGCTGGCCTGGGTTTATGCCTCTGCCGGACGTAACAACAAGGATATTTCCATCGCCGCCAAGTTCGCACTGGGCTTTGCCGTAGTGGCGCTGGGTTTCTTCATCTACAGCTTTGCCGGTATGTTCGCCGTCGATGGCAAGACCTCTTCCTGGGTGATGATCTGGGGTTATGGCGCATACTCACTCGGTGAGCTGCTGGTCAGTGGTTTGGGCTTGGCTATGATTGCCCGTTACGTACCTGAGCGCATGGGGGGCTTTATGATGGGGGCTTACTTTGTCGCCTCGGGCATCTCTCAGTATCTGGGTGGTGTGGTGGCCAACTTCGCCAGTGTGCCGAAGAACATAACCGATCCGCTTGAGACTCTGCCCATCTACACCAGCTTGTTCAACAAGTTGGGGATAGCGGCGCTGGTTTGTACCTTTATCGCGCTGGCAGTATTGCCGCTGATGCGTCGCCTCACAGAAACTCACCATTCCCACAACGGTAATGGCGGTGCCGCCAGTTCCCTTGGGAATGTCAGCTCAGAGCAGTAATGACTGAGTGATCCATAAATTCCAAAAAGACCGCGATTGCGGTCTTTTTCTTTATTGAAGGATTGGTTGCCTTGAACGCTTAAAGCTGTATCACTCTTTTTTACTTGCTTTGCTCTTGTCGCTGCGCCCAAGCCTGGCCTCTGCCTCGAGGTATTTGGCTCTGCTGATAATGCCGCTGTTTTCCATGCCCGAAAAGGCGCGTTTTCGCTCCGGGAGTTTGGCAATAATGGCGCGTTTCTCTTCATCCGGGCAACGGCTCCAATTGACGATTTCATCTATATGGCGCAGGCAGCCCATACAAAAGTCGTCTTCATTGAGGCCGCAGCGCGCCACGCAGGGAGATTGGATCATTCAACATCCTTCTTATCAATATTCTGTTCAGCGGCGGAGTGTAGCGCCATGAATTGGCGCGATTGATTTCGCTCGACCAATTTCACTCGACCATTTCGTTAGATTGAGTTCGTTAGATTGAGTTCGTTCGATTGTTTTGTCAGCTTGGGTACACCAGTCTATTACGGCAGGTGCAAAGGTAACAGCTTTGAGCGGATTTATACCTGAAAATTGCGGCGGCAGCTTTCGTTGCCAAGCCGCCAGGAAAGATGATGACTCGGGCTTTAGGCATAGTTTATTGAAACAATAATCCACTCCTAATCAATTTGTTATGTGAATTAGTCCCTACTGCTGGCTTTTCCCCTTAGCTGTAAAGCTATCAGCAAGCGGGAGACTCAACCCCAGCTTTTTCGCAGGCTTTGCCCCCTGTTTCCTGCTTGGGTGGCGCTATTTTCCTCAAAGGCAACCAGGGGCTATAATGCGACCCCTTTAAGTTAATCGGGCCAGTAAAATGTGTGACTGCCAACAGAATTCCCCCCGGCAAGCCGAGCCAGTGGCCGGCAGGGTTGAAACCCGGCTGACGGCAGTTGATTGCAGCTTGCCCGAGGTGAAAGCAGAGCTTCGACAGCTCAGTCAGTTGTTGCTCTCAAGCCGCGCGCTTTGGAGTGTCAGGAGTTTCGAGCACCACAAGCTTCCCTGGCAGCAGCGCTTTGCCAAGCTGGCCGCAGCGCTCTGGGCTATTGATGACGATGCGCTCGAGACTGTGGATGCCAGTCAGTCATTGTTGTTGGCAACCCTCTGGCCGGCCTTGGTTGCAGACTTGAGCGAGCAGGAATTGGCCCTGTGGGACAAGAGACACTTTGCCTGGCACCTCTTTGATTATCCGGCACCTGAAAAGGATAATGGCCAACCTAAGCTCTGCGCGTCAACCGAGGCCCGGCTCAGTGCCGGTATAAAGGGCCGAAAATGGCAGCAGATAAGCCGCTTTGCCAATACCATCGCCACCCATAACAACCCCTTTCCTTTATTGGAGTGGTGCGCCGGAAAAGGGCATCTCGGGCGCCTGCTCAGCGCCTTGAGCGGCAAGGCGGTATTGAGCCTGGAGTGGCAAGCATCTTTGTGCGAAGCCGGCGAGCTAGCGGCAAAAAAACGTAACTTGCCGCAGCAATTTGTCTGTGCCGATGCCTTTGCCGCCGAGCCTTGTTATCTCAAGCCCAAGCAGCATGCCATTGCGCTGCATGCCTGCGGCGAGCTGCACCTGACGCTGCTGCGCCGCGCGGTTGCAAGTGGTACCGCTGTGGTCTCGGTTTCCCCTTGTTGTTATCACCTCTTGCCCTCCGGCAATATCACTCCCTTGAGTCAAAGTGCCCAAGAGCAGGCGCTGCGACTGGATAAGACGGCGCTGCAACTGCCGCTTAATCACAGTGTTATTGCCAATCAAAAGGCGCGCGCCGACAGGATCAAAGAGGTCAGTTGGCGGCTCGGATTCGATAGTCTGCAGCGTGAAGTGCGTGCTCAGGACACTTATCTGCCACTGCCTGCGGTACGGCAGAGTCAGCTGTCCGGCAGCTTCAAGGACTTCTGTCTTTGGGCCGTGGTGCAAAAGGGAGTGCTATTGCCTGAGGCGGTGGATTTTGCCGCCTATCAGCGCTTGGGGGAGCAAAGGCGCAGATTAACCGCCCGTATTGACTTGGCGGCACATCTGTTTCGGCCGGTTATTGAACGGTATCTGCTGCTCGATAGGGTATGTTTTCTGTTGGAGGCCGGTTACCGGGTGCAGCTAGGCGCCTTTTGTGAGCAGGCCACCACGCCGCGCAACGCCTTAATCCATGCCTGGTTGCCTGGTAGCCGATAAATGAAACAACAAGGCCCGCTTGGACAGAGATGTCTCTCAAGCGGGGAATTAGTCGGCGCCAAGTACCGGCTTAATGCGTTTTTTATTGAATACCCCGGCGTTTCTTGGTCAAATGACGCCAGCCTGGGGCATAAGACTTAATTATCACGACCCCAAAAGATAACAAGGGCACAGAGCGCCCGAGAGAGCGATTGGCTTTTCATGAATTATTCCCGTGTGTATATCAATAGTCTGGCTTATGAGTTGGCGCCGGAAATGGTGTCCAGCCGCGAGTTGGAATCCCGGCTTGCGCCGCTTTATCAAAAGTTTCGTATCCCCATTGGGCAACTCGCTGCCCTGACAGGCATTGAGGAGCGTCGTTGGTGGCCCAAGGGCTTCAAGGTTTCCCAAGGCGCAGTGTGCGCCGCCCAAAAGGCGCTGGCCGAGACTGGGCTGGATCCCAAAGCGCTTGGCGCCTTGGTTTACACCGGCGTGTGCCGTGACCAGCATGAGCCGGCCACGGCCTGCGCTGTGGCTTCTGCCATAGGTATCGGGCGCGACTGCGCCGTTTTTGATATCAGCAACGCCTGCCTGGGAGTCCTGTCCGGTATTCTGGATGTGGCTAACCGTATTGAACTGGGGCAGATCCGCGCCGGTATGGTGGTGTCCTGTGAATCATCCCGGGAGATAGTCGAGGCGTCCATAGAGCAGATGCTGGCCGAACCCAGCATGGCAAACTTTGCGGCGTCTCTGGCCACCCTGACCGGCGGCTCAGGTGCCGTGGCCGTTATCCTCACCGATGGCAGCTTGCCGCTTACCACCTCCCGCAAGCATCAGCTGCTCGGTGCCAGTCAGTTGGCGGCGCCGGAGCATCATCAGATGTGTCAGTGGGGCTTTGTCGAGGTCGGTAACCGCCTCTACCGCGAGGTGATGCGCACAGATGCCGTTGCCCTTCTGAAGGAGGGGGTCGAGCTGGCACGCCAGACCTGGGAGCAGTTTTTGCAGCAGCGCCAGTGGCTTGCCGGACAGGTGGATAAGGTCATCTGTCATCAGGTGGGGGCTGCCAACCGTAAGCAAGTACTGGGCGCCCTGGGCATTGCCGAGCACAAAGAGTTTCCCACCTTTGCCCGCCTTGGCAATATGGGCACTGTCTCTTTGCCTGTGTCGGCGGCGCTGGCCCACGGTGAAGGCTTTTTGCAGGCAGGCGACCGGGTGAGCTTTCTTGGCATAGGCTCGGGACTCAACTGCATGATGCTGGGGCTGCGCTGGTAAGCCCTTGATACAGGCTTTAGACAATGCCCACTTGACAGTGTCCATTCGACAGGGCCCATTCGAATAGTGCCTAAATAACCAAAATTAACAACAGGATAGCCAATGGCCACCCTAGATACACTCTTCCCGTTCAAGCGTCATTTCATCACGCTCGGCGGCCACAAACTGCATTATGTGCATGAAAAGCCTGCCGGGATTAACGGCCAACGCCCCGATGCCGTGGTGATGGTGCACGGTAACCCCAGCTGGTCTTTTTACTACCGAAACCTGGTGCAGGCGTTAAGCGACCAATATGAATGTGTGGTGCCGGATCATATCGGTTGCGGCTTGTCCGACAAACCGGGCGATGATGCCTATGACTATACGCTGGCGCAGCGTATCGACGATCTGGAAGCACTGCTGGACAGTCTGGATATTCGCAGCAATATCACACTGGTGCTGCATGACTGGGGCGGCATGATAGGCATGGGCTATGCCGCCCGCTATCCCGAGCGGATTAAACGCCTGGTGCTGCTCAATACCGCCGCCTTCGGTTTGCCAAAGAGCAAGCCCTTGCCGCTGGCGCTGAAAATCTGCCGCGATACCGCGCTTGGCACCCTGCTGGTGCGGGGCTTCAATGCCTTCTCGTCCGCTGCTTCCTATGTGGGGGTCAAACGTGCGCCCATGGCCGCGGATGTGCGCCGTGCCTATGTGGCACCATTCAACTCCTGGCAAAATCGAATCTCGACTTTGAGGTTTGTACAGGATATTCCGCTCAAGCCCGGTGACAGAAACTGGGACTTGGTGCAGTCGATTGATGCCAGTTTGCAGCAGTTTACCCAAGTGCCGACCATTATTCTTTGGGGCCTCAAGGACTTTGTCTTTGACCGGCACTTCCTTGAAGGTTGGCAGCAGCGCCTGCCCAAAGCCGAGTTGCACGCCTTTGCCGACTGCGGCCATTATATTCTTGAAGACGCCAGTGATGAGGTGATAGCCCATATTCGCCGCTTTATCGCTGAAACGGCCGTGGCTCAAAGCGCCGGCGAACAAACATCTAACCCTAGAGAAAAGGCATCGGCGGAAATCACCCCAGCCGGGAGCACTGACTGAGATGCTCCCACCCGCCGAAGACTCGCAAGCGGCTGCCAATGAACCGGCCCCAGAGGCAAACTCCGCCAAGGGGCACAACCTGTGTCGCCACCTGAAGCAGGCGGCCATTAGTCAGAGCGAGGACCTGGCGGTTGCCGTGCAGCGCCGCCGCGCTGGCAAGTTCAGTTACCAGGAGCTTGATTTCAAGACCCTGGACAGCGACAGCGATCGGCTTGCCGGGGTCTTGCTCGACTATGGCTTCAAGCCCGGGATGAAAGCCGTGCTTATGGTGACTCCGGGGATAGAGTTTTTTGTGCTTACCTTTGCCCTGTTCAAGGCAGGGATTATCCCTGTGATGGTGGACCCAGGTATGGGGATCGCCAAGCTCAAGCAATGTCTGGCGGAAGCCGAGCCCGACGCCTTTATCGGGATCCCCAAGGCCCATGTGGCCAGATTGCTGTTCGGTTGGGGCAAACCCAGTATCCGCTTGTTGCTGACGGCAGGTGAAGGCTTTCTTGGCCGTAACCCTCCTTGGGGGGGCAGCAGTGTCAGCCGTTTGTTGGCCAGGGCACCTGAGTCAGTCACATTTCCCATGGCGCAGCTCGGCGCGCAGCAGATGGCGGCCATCTTGTTTACCAGTGGCAGCACCGGCACTCCCAAAGGCGTGGTCTACAGCCACGGCATGTTTGAGGCGCAGATAACTGCGCTGCGAAATGACTATGGCATTCGTCCCGGCGAGCGGGATCTGTCGACCTTCCCGCTATTTGCTCTCTTTGGACCGGCGCTGGGGATGGCATCGATAGTGCCTGAAATGGATGCCAGCAAACCGATAACCGCCAGACCGGAAAACCTGTTTGCCGCCATAGAGCACTATGCCTGCAGCAATATGTTTGTGAATCCCGCCTTGCTCGACCGTTTGGGACGCGGCGGAAACGGGCGCCGGCTGCACAGCCTGAAGCGGGTGATATCCGCCGGCGCACCGGCCGACCCCAAGGCGATAGCGCGTTTCTCCGCCATGTTGGCCGAGGATGTCGAAGTGCTCAACTCCTATGGCGCCACCGAATCCCTGCCTGTTTCCATGATTGGCAGCAAGGCGCTTGGCGCTACCGCCGCCATGACCGACAAGGGCGGCGGCATCTGTGTCGGTAAGCCGGTATCCGGAATAAGGGTCAGTATCATAGGGATCAGTGAAGAGGCCATCGACAGCTGGTCGCCAACTCTCGAGTTGGCGACGGGGGAGATAGGCGAAATCGTCGTTGACGGCGCTGTGGTCAACCAGAGCTACTATCGCCGTGAAGGCGCCAACAAACAGGCCAAGATTGCCTATGAAGGCCGGCAACTGCACCGGATGGGCGATCTCGGTTATCTAGATGCCGAGGGCCGTTTATGGATGTGTGGCCGCAAGGCCCACAGAGTGGATGTCATTAAGGACGGTGAGCTGCAAAAGCGCTATCTGTCCATTCCCTGTGAGCGGATTTTCAATACCCATCCTCAGGTTAAACGTTCGGCCCTGGTTGGCGTTGAACTGATGCAGAATAAGCGTGGCGGCGGGGGGACAGTCCAAGAGAGCGCTTTCTCTTTTACTGCTGGCCCTGATAGCACTTTCCTTGATAGCACTTCTCTTGATAGCACAGTGCCCGAAAAAGCGCCGCTTATCTGCATCGAGCTTGAGCAATCCCTGTCGCCAGCCGAACAGCAACATCTGTTTACCGAGTTGCAGGCACTTGCCGACAAGCAGCCACTGACCCGAGGCATCAGGCATTTTATGTTGCATCCGGGATTTCCCATGGATGTGCGCCACAATGCCAAGATATTCCGCGAGCAACTTGCCGTTTGGGCGCAAAAACAGTTGGATGGAAACGGCTGGAAGCCAAAATAGATAACAGAGACAGAAACACACTATGGCCACATTTGCACCACAATCTCAATCACCTGAGTCAATAGCCTCGTCGCAGGATTTGCCCGCGGCTTTGTCACAAGAGACAGCGGTTTTGTCACAAGAAACCGGGCATGATGAACTTCATCCCGAGCTGTTGGCGCTGGCCCGGGAACTCGCGACCCGAGTCAAGCGGGTGTTGGTGACAGGCGCCGGAGGCTTTTTGGGGCAGGCCATATGTCGGCCGCTGCTGGCCGCCGGTATTCAGGTAGTGGGGGTGGCCAGGGGCCATTATCCGGCGCTCGAGGCCATGGGCGCCACCATGGTGCGCGCCGATATATGCGACAAGCAGGCACTGAAACAAGCCCTCGGTGGCTGTGAGCTTATCTTTCACGTTGCCTCCAAGGCCGGAGTCTGGGGCAGCAGAGCAAGCTATTTTCGCCCCAATGTGTTGGGGACCGAAAACATCATCGCCTGCGCCCGTGAATTGGGGATTGGTTATCTGGTCTATACCAGCACGCCGAGTGTCACTTTCGATGGCAAGGATGAGGCCGGTATCGATGAGTCGGTTCCCTACGCCAGGCGTTATCTCAACCATTACGGCGCCTCCAAGTCGGAAGCGGAAGAGTTGGTGTTGGCCAGTGCCAAAGAGGGCTTGAAGACAGTGGCCATTCGGCCGCACCTGATTTGGGGGCCTGGCGATCCTCATCTGGTGCCCCGCGTGCTGGAGCGAGGCCGCCAGGGCCGGCTCAAGTTGGTGGGCCGTGACGATAAGTTGGTGGACACCATTTATATCGACAATGCCGCCTTTGCCCACCTGAGCGCGGCCAGGAGCCTGCTGGCTCAACCTTGCCGCTGCAATGGCAAGGCCTATTTTGTCAGTAACGATCAGCCCCTTACTATGGCGGCCATGCTCGACAGCATTCTTGCCTGTGACAACTTACCCGCGGTGGAAAAGCGGGTACCGGCCACTCTGGCCTACGTCATTGGCGCCATGCTCGAAGGAATTTACCGACTGCTGGCTATCAAGCAGGAGCCGCTGATGACCCGCTTTGTCGCCAAACAGCTTTCCTGCAGCCACTACTACGACACCTCAGCCGCCAAGCGCGACTTGGATTACAGGGTTATCGTCAGTATGGAGCAGGGGATGAATAAGCTAAGGCGCTCTCTTGGCCACTAGCTCAGGAAAATCATAAGGAAATAACATGTTGTCGCTGTTGCCCGGCACAAAGCCGGCGCTTATTTATATCGAGTTCAACGCCAAACGTATCAGGCTCACCCTTGCCGACAGTCGCCATAGTCTGGGGCAAGTCAGTCTTGAGACCATTCCTGAGGTGGCAGTGCAGCAGGATAACAAGGGCAGTTTCAAGCTGTTGGCAGTGGGCGATGAAGCGCGGCAACTGGCCGCGACCAAGGGAGTGAAATGCCTCAATCCATTCGACCATGTCCGTACCCCGTTGGCGGACTTTTACCTGGCCGAAATCCTGCTCAAACAGCTGGTTAAGCGGGTACTACCGCGAAAACTTTTTGCCAAGGCGCCTTTGCTTATCATCCAGCCAAGCGACGAATATGCCGGCGGTCTGACCATGATAGAAGAGCGCGCCTTGCAGGAACTTGCCTTTGCTGCCGGCGCAAAAGACAGCCTGGTTTACCAGGGGCCGAGACTCACAGGGCAGCAGGATTTCAATGGGTTGAAACTGCAGCAAGTGAAGGCCTTTTAGGCGAGCCAAAGTACTGCACCAAAGTACCGCACATATTGCAATCCATCACTGGCGGCATCTCTGCGCCGCTGAGAAACTGTACAGCAAAAGGTTATCGGCGTTAGCGAACAAAGTATGTTAAATGTTTGAATCTTTGTTACAAATTTTGCAAGTTGTAATGTTTAAATCATGCTAGCTTGGTATTCATTTATCTCTCCGGCATGAGGAAACTATGCTCAGTATCGAAGCCCTAAGCAAGACCTATGACAACGGTGTTAAGGCACTGGATAATGTAAATCTACAGGTAGACAAAGGGATGTTTGGTCTGCTCGGCCCCAACGGTGCAGGCAAATCCTCTTTGATGCGCACCATAGCCGCATTGCAAAGTGCCGATAGCGGCAGCATTAGTTTCGACGGCATAGACATTCTCAAACAGCCGCAAAAATTGCGTCAGACCCTGGGGTATCTGCCGCAGGATTTTAACGTTTACCCCAGGATCAGTGCTTGGGACTTGCTCGATCACCTGGCTATTCTCAAAGGGATCAACAACAAGGGTGAGCGGCGTGAGATGGTGGATGGCTTACTGGCACACACCAACCTTTATCAACACAAGAACAAGGCGGTCAGCGGTTTTTCCGGCGGTATGCGTCAACGTTTCGGGATTGCGCAGGCGCTGCTTGGCGACCCTAAGCTGTTGATTGTCGACGAACCCACCGCCGGCTTGGATCCTGAGGAGCGCAACCGTTTCCACAACTTGTTGGTGAGCCTGGGGGAAGAGAAGGTGATTATCCTCTCGACCCATATAGTGGAAGATGTCTCGGAGCTTTGCGCCAATATGGCGGTGCTCGCCGGTGGTCAGATCCTGCTGCAGGGCAATCCCATGGAGTTGGTGGTCTCTTTGGAGCAAAAAATTTGGACTCGCACCGTCAGCCAGGCCGAGGCCAGCGAGCTTGAACAACAGCTCAATGTGATTGCCAAACGCCTGTTTGCCGGCCGCACTGTGCTGCATGTCTGGGCCGATTCGGCGCCGGAAGGTTTTACTCAGGCAACGCCGGGGTTGGAAGATCTTTATTTCAGCACCCTGTATCGCCACCGCAACAGCAAGCCGGTTCAGGCTGCCTGAGGAACTGCCCATGTTTGTTTCCATGTTACGCTTTGAATGGCGCTACTATCTGCGGCAGCCATCTTTTTATGTTGTTTCTTTGCTGTTGTTTTTAATCAGCTTTCTATCCGTTGTATCCAACAATGTGCAGATAGGTGGTGGCGGTGAGGTGCTGAAGAACAGCCCCTTCAGCATTGCCCAGACCCTGCTGATCATGAGCTTTATCTCCATGTTTGCCGTGGTCAACTTTGTCGGTAGTACAGCGGTGCGCAACCAGCAGCACGGGATGGAGGAACTGATCTATTCCAAACCGCTGACTCCGCTGGCCTATCAGTTGGGGCGTTTTTTCGGCAGTTATCTGGTGGTCATGGCGGTGTTTTCCATGGTGCCGCTGGCGATGTGGCTCGGCTCTTTTATGCCTTGGGTCGATGCCAGCCGTTTCGGTGAAAATCGGCTCAGCTATTATCTGCTGCCCTTGTTGCTGTTGGCCGCGCCGAGCCTGCTGCTGATATCGGCGCTGTTTTATGCCATGGCCAGCCGTTTTCGCTCCATGATGGGTTTGTATCTGACAGCCGTAGCACTGCTTATTATCTACAACCTCACCGGCGAGCTGGCCAGTCAGCCCCAGTTTCGCACGCTGGCGGCCATGTTGGATCCCTTTGCACTGCGCACCTTTGCCGACGTTACCCGTTACTGGACCATAGCCGAGAAAAACACCCAGTTGGTGGAGCTGACCGGTGTTATGCTCAGCAACCGCGCCATGTGGCTTTCTCTGGCGGTCATCTTGCTGCTTGTCGCCAAGGTCTGGCGCCAACCAACACTTACTCGCAAGAAGGACAAACGCTCCGGCAAGCAGTCTGCAACCCCGGCATTGCAGCCCTTGCAGCAACTGAGCCGCGCAAGCTCGCCATCTACTTCGGCACAGTTCAAGGCCCGAGTCGGCTTTGAAATCCGCCAGGTGCTCTACACAGCACCATTTGTGATTTTGGGACTGCTCACCGTCTTTAACCTGGTCGGACCCATGTTCGGTGATTTTGGTTGGTACGGTACCTCCAATTGGCCGCTGACCCAAGACATGGTCGATAATATTGCCGGGGCCACCGGCTTGCTGATGGTGATAGTACTCATCTACTACAGCGCCGAGATTGTCTGGCGTGAGCGCAACTCCGGAATGGGGGACATAGTCGACAGTCTGCCGGTGCCGAATCTGGTGTTCTGGACCTCCAAACTGGTGGCTGTGGTGTTGGTGATGGCGCTTCTGTACCTGTTGGCGACCCTGACCACAATTACTTTCCAACTGATCAAGGGGCAGTACAATCTCGAACTGGCTCAATACGCCATCAGGTTGGGCTTCTACTATCTGTTGCCACTGCTGATGTCGGCGGTTCTGGCGTTCTTCTTTCAGGTGCTCAGCCCGAACAAGTATGCCGGTATGGGACTGTTTGTCGCCTACTACCTGACGACCTTTGTGATGGCCAGTTGGGGATTCGGCCATTCGCTGTACAACTTCGGCGCTTCTCCTTATCTGGCCTATTCGGATATGAACGGTTACGGCTGGGGACTCTTGAGCCACAGCCTGTATATGCTCTATTGGGGCGGTTTCTCACTGCTGCTGTTTGTGCTGGGTTATGGCCTCTATCACAGGGGGCCGAAACAGTCTCTGAAACACAGGTTTGCCCTGCTGGGCGGTCAGCTGGGGACCAAGGGACGCTTGCTGGCGGCCTTTGGGGTACTGCTGTTTGTTGCCAGCGGCAGCTATCTCTTCTACCAGACCAAGGTGGTCAATCATTACTATACCAATGATGAGGAAACCGACCTGCGCGCCGACTATGAGAAGAAATTCAAGCAGTATGCGTCTTTGCCCGTGCTGACGACCACTGCGGTCAAGGCCGACATTGATATCTATCCCGAGTCACGGCGAATCGAGGCAGATATCAAGCTTGATTGGGTTAACAAACAGGACAAGCCGATAAGCAAATTGCTGGTTAGTCTGCCGTCCCACACCCGCGCGGAAGATCTCAGCATCACCTTGCCGGGGGCAACTCTGGGCGAGTTTGACGATAAGTTCAATGTCAGTTGGCTGGTGTTTGACAAGCCGTTGCCGCCGGGGGAGAAAATCAGCGGCCGCATTCATTTGATTCGGGAAACCCAAGGGGTTGAAGAGTCCAACTTCGATCTGTCTGTGGTCGAAAACGGCACCTTTATCAATAATATCGAGCTGCTGCCTCAGTTTGGGTATCAGGAAGGCTATGAACTCAGCGATCGCCACGAGCGTGAGAAACGTGGTCTTGAAGACAAACCAAGAGCCAATAAGCTGGAAGACACGCGCTTTTATCGGCAGAACTTCTTTGGCGTAGACGGCGACTTTATCGACTTTGAAGCCACGGTTTCCACCTCAGGCCAGCAGATGGCACTGGTGCCCGGATACCTGCAGCGGCAATGGCGTGAAAATGGTCGCAACTTCTTCCATTACAAGATGGATAGCCCCATGGTTAACTTCTATTCGATCCTCTCCGGACGTTTCGAAGTGGACCGGCAGAAGTACAAGGGCATAGTGATCGAGGTGTACTACCATTCGGCCCACTATTGGAACGTGGAGCGAATGATAGAGTCGGTGAAAGACTCTATCGACTATTACACCCAGGCTTTTGGTCCCTATCAACACAAGCAACTGCGTATAGTAGAGTTTCCCGGTTATCGCTCCTTTGCCCAGAGTTTTGCCAACACTGTGCCTTACTCTGAGCGTATCGGCTTTATCACCGACCTGCGCAACTCGGACAATATTGACCCCGTCTATTATGTGACGGCCCACGAAGTGGCACACCAGTGGTGGGGGCATCAGGTTGGCGCTGCCGATGTACAGGGCAGTGCGGTTATCTCCGAGAGCCTGTCACAATACTCGGCGCTGATGGTGATGGAGCACAAGTATGGCCCGCAGATGCTGCGCCGATTCCTCAAGTATGAGCTTGACCGCTACCTGCGAGGTCGCTCATCGGAAAGCAAGGGCGAGCAACCGCTACTGCGCAGTGAAGGGCAGGGCTATATCCATTATCAGAAGGGCTCGGTGATCATGATGGGGATCCGTGACCGCCTGGGTGAAGAACGGCTCAATGCCAATTTGAAGGCATTCCTTGAGCGCTACAAGTTCCGCGGCGATCCTTTCCCGACCACTCTGGACCTGCTCAGCTATCTGAAGCGGGATACGGACGGCGCCGAGGCGCGTTTCATTGAGGACTCCTTCTCTGAAATCAGCCTCTATGACCTGCGTCTGACCGAGGCCAAGGTAACCGAAACGCCGGAAGGCCAGTTTAAAGTCAGTCTGGATATCTATGCCCAACGCCGGGTCGCTTCAGAGAAGGGCGCTGAGCAGGAGGTACCGCTGGACGAGTGGATAGATATAGGCGCCTTCAAGGTTAACCCGGACAAGCTCAAACAGGATGATCAGGTGTTGTCGCTGCACAAATATCGGCTCAAGAGCGGAGAGAATCATCTCGAACTGGTACTGAGCGAAAAACCTGCCTATGTCGGGGTTGATCCCTTCATCAAGTTGGTGGACCGGGACTCGGAAGATAATATTTTCAAGCTCTGATCCTTTAACGGCCTACTTGGCTATTTGACAAAACGCCCCGCAATCAGGTTTGTGGGGCGTTTTTACATTTGGGCTTTGTCAGTGAACTCAGCGACTGTCTCAGGCAGGTTGCCATTCATCTCCCCGGCACTCCGGGCTCGACTATAGTTTATGGATATGGCCAGTCGATGACCGCCTAACCTGACTCGCCATAGAATCACTATGCTATCGCCAATCCGGCTGGTACTCGAACGGCTGACAGCGCTTTGAGTGACTCAAACTTCTATAAGGAATGGGATTATGTCTATGGTCAGTGCCAAAGAGTTTGCCGACTGGCTTTACAAGCGTTTCGAGCAGGTAGAGCATGGGGTCAGCATGAGCCGTGAGGATATCAACCAGCTTACCGGCAGGCAGAATTTCTCCATGGTGTTTGTCCATGATATCCACTATGAATTGATGCAGCACGGCATGGCATTTGTGACAGATACCTCCCGGGAACAGTTCTTCCTGGTGCGTGTTTGTCCCATGCCCTGGCGGCAACAACTGGAGCAGCAATTTGACAAGGAGATCTTCAATAACGTTATCTCCATCAATATGTCCCGCTGAAATGCCGGTATCAATCTGCTGAGAAGCCAACTCCGATATGAAGCAGAAATTTAAGCCAAGCTAAATCAAGCCGGGAGCCGCTCTACAAGAGTTCTCGTTGCTGCTGCAAACTAGCCATACTGATGGCAAAGGGCTGACTTAAGTAGGAGGGGCTGCTTCAAAGTCCGAACAAAATCATAAAATTAATGCAAATTCACTTGTCGCGGACCTGAGTTTTTCTTACTTTGGAATGAAACTGATTATCAAAGAGGCCACCTATGAATACTCATCTGGAGCTGCAACTGAAACATTGGCTGGACAAAGATCCCGACCCTAAAACCCGGGATGAGCTATTGAGTCTTAAAGCCGAAGGCAATGAAACTGAATTGGCCGCCCGCTTTGCCGGCCGTTTGGCCTTCGGCACCGCCGGTCTCAGGGGCGTGGTCGGCGCCGGTCCAATGCGGATGAACCGTTTGGTTATCCGCCAAACCACAGCGGGCCTGGGGCAGTATCTGCTCGCCCAGGTTAAAGATGCCGCCAGCCGCGGTGTGGTGATAGGTTTCGATGGCCGCCATGACTCACGTACCTTCGCCCATTATGCCGCCAGCGTGTTGACCGCCATGGGGATTAAGGTGCGACTCACCGCCAAAGTGGCCGCCACGCCGCTGGTAGCCTTTGGGGTGAAACACTTTGAAGCTGCCGCCGGCATCGTTGTGACCGCCAGCCATAACCCGCCGCAATACAATGGCTACAAGGTCTATTGGGGTAATGGCGCGCAGATCATTCCGCCACATGACTCAGGTATTGCTGCCTGCATAGATAAGGCTGCCAACGAAGAGCTGCCTTGGCTGGAGCAGAGTGAAGCCACCAAGCAGGGTAAACTCATTTGGCTGCAGGATGATTTCTATCAGGACTATCGCCGCGGTGTGTTCCATGCCGATGTGTTGCAGCACAAAACGGCGCCCGAAAGGGTGAGCCTGGCCTATACCGCCATGCATGGTGTTGGCGCAGAAATGGCCAAGACAGTGCTCAAGGATGCCGGTTTTACTCAGGTTTATTCTGTCGCTGCCCAGGAAAAACCGGACGGTGACTTCCCAACGGTTAAGTTCCCCAACCCGGAAGAGAAGGGCGCCATGGATTTGGTGATCGCCGAGGCCAAGCAGCATCAGGCGTTGCTGGCCTGTGCCAACGATCCGGATGCCGACAGGCTGGCGGTAGCAGTGCGCCGAGATGATGGCGAATACCAAATGCTCACCGGCGATCAGGTGGGGGCCTTGCTGGGCCACTATCTATTGTCCAAGGCGCCGGCCAATCAGCGTCTACTGGGAACCACCATAGTCTCTTCAACCTTGCTCTCCAAAATCGCCAAGGCCAAGGGCGGTGAGTTTTATACCACGCTCACGGGTTTCAAGTGGCTCACCAATGTTGGTATGCAGCGCCAGAGCGACAGCAATAAATTCCTGTTCGCCTATGAAGAGGCGCTGGGCTATACAGTGGGCAGCATGGTGTGGGATAAGGACGGCCTGTCGGCGCTGGTGGCTTTTGCCCAGCTGACTGCCGAGCTGGCGGCGCAGGACAAAACCATCTGGGACAGACTGGAAGAACTCTATCGCGACTATGGTTTGCACCTTAATACTCAGGTGAGCATAGCGCTCAAGCCGGGAACGCCGGATATCGGAGCCCATCTGCGGGCCAATCCTCCCGAGTCCATCGCGGGCATGGCGGTATTGGTGACCGAGGATCTCAAATCGGCCGAACGGCGTTACGCCGATGGGCGGCGGGAGATCATCGAATTACCGGCCAGTGATGTGCTGACCTTCCACCTTGAAGGCGGTGCCCGGGTGATAGTGCGGCCCTCGGGAACCGAGCCCAAGATCAAGTGTTATTACGAGGTGGTTGAGCCTATGCAGGCAAGCGACAACCTGGCAGATGCCGAAAGCCGGGCCAGGGCCGCGCTGGATGCCTTCGTCAGCGGCCATCAGGCGTCACTGCCCAAGTAACCTACTGCCCGGAAAACCGCTGAGAAGATAGATAAAGGCCCGCACTGCGGGCCTTTTAGGGAAGGTGCGAACAAGTCCCATGTGTGCTCTGCGTCGGCTTACGGACCTGGATGCAAGGCGCGGTTCGCCGCAAATGGCCCTAGTCCTTTGCAAGAAGCAGAACACAGCAGGCAGGTCTGTAAGCCACGCCCTTTGGGGCTTTCACAGCAACAGGCTCTCTGCGTTATCCGACTTTGACAGGCCCCGGCATGCCTTCAGTCAGATGCCTTGAGCGCCAATTGCTGTGCAAGCCAGAGTGCCACGAGGACTTATTCGCACCTTCCTTAGGTCATGCTTATTCCCATGCAAATTTTATTGGTGTTTTCGCTCAGGCTACTGACAACAGGTTGTCAGCAGCACCCGTGCATACTTGTTTTCGTCCTGAGAGCCAAGCTTGTCAGGACGGCGGAGGATGGTCCTCCTGCCACAACTGAATCAACATGGAGATGTGAAAATGTCAGCAGAAATCCCTTTGGTCTGGAGTGAGATCCCGGTTGCCGATATGGCTCGCGCCAAGCGTTTTTATCAAGAGGTGCTGGGACTGCACTGCAGCGAAGATCCTATGCCTGAGTGTGAGTATGTCAGCGTCAGCCGCACCAGTGGTGATACCGCTTGCTTTGGGCTGATTAAACACCCGCAGATGGCCCCTTCAATGACGGCATCCGTGGTTTACCTCCACCTGGGTGACAAGCTGGGTACCACCATAGGTCAGCTGGAAGCACAGGGTGTGCAAATCCTCTTGCCACCTATGCCCATCAAGGAAGGTGAATGCGGCTATTGTGCCCAAATAGCCGATTCCGAAGGCAACCGACTTGGCTTGTGGGCCATGCAGCTGTAAGCTCAGCGCTGTTATCTTTATCGGGACCGACGCAATGTCGGTCTTTGCTTGAATGAATACCATAGCGCATAGGCGTTTACTCAGTTAGCAAGAATGAAAAGGGGGGCAGGCAAGTAGGGCAATGCATGGTGTATTGGGATAAATCGACATTGGTCTGCGCTGTAAGCCTGGTGTTTCAAGCCAAACTTTGGAATTCAAATCAAACAGCTATAAGGAATGGTATTAAGTTATGCGCCGCGCCGACCGTTTGTTTCAGATAGTGCAGATCCTGCGCCACCGCCGTTTGACCACTGCAGCCGTATTGGCCGAGCGCCTGGAAGTTTCTGTCAGAACCATCTACCGGGATATTCAGGATCTCTGTCTCAGTGGTATCCCCATCGAAGGGGAGGCCGGGCTTGGCTATCTGCTGCGCCAGGAGGTGAGTGTCCCACCGCTGATGTTCAATGAGGCCGAACTGGAAGCGATTCAACTGGGGATCCGCATGGTGCAGACCTGGGGCGGCAATGAGCTGGGCAAGGCGGCCAAACAGGCGCTTATCAAGGTCGAAGCCGTGGTGCCTGAGCGTTTGCGGGCGCTGCAGAGTTTGATGTTCTCACCGGACTTTTATCTGGATCAGCAAGAGTTTGTTTATCTTGACCCACTGCGTATTGCCGCCAGGCTGCGCCACTTTGTGTTGCTCGACTATCAGGATGTAAAAGGCAGCGCCAGTCAGCGCAAAATAAGGCCGCTGGCTATCTACTTTTGGCGCGGCACCTGGACCTTGTTGGCCTGGTGTGAACTGAGAGACGACTTTCGCTCCTTTCGGGTCGACCGTATCGTTAATCTGTCACAGTTGCCGGAGCGTTTCCCCATTACCCCGGGCCAGGAGATGGAGGACTTTGTCCGCCGTATGGAGGATGACTATCAAAGACAGGAGCAAAGCCAGGGCGAAAGCTGATCTTACTGACGCTTGACCGACAGGGCGCTGGCGTGAAAAGCCAACTTTGAACATTCAAAATGTCAGTTCCCCTAAGACATTATTCCTTGCTCCCGCAACAGGTAAGCTATCAAATCTTTCAGGTACCCAAAGCTTTCAAAGGTTTCCCGTAAGTCGAAAAAATTCACTACCCGGTATTCGGCACTGGGGAGGTGAAACACTATGCTGTCCAGGTTGCCTTCATGGCCCAGCTGTAAAAAGTCATCCTGCTCCAGGCTGCAGTGCAATAGTTCGTCGATTGAGTTAAGGATGACATTGTTAATTTGGATGCCATTGGCATACCTGAGTAAATCCAGATAGTCGCGGGGCAGTGAACCTGGTGGAATAGACTCCCAGACATTAAGCAACTGATCGATTTGCGCCTCTGTTGCCGGTGGATTGCAGTATAAATCGTCTTGGAACTTCTTCAGCATCCTCAGCGTATCAAGCAAACTATCCAAACTATCGAGTCCTTTTATTGTTTCACTCATTTGCGCCATAGCTTCACCGGCGCCAAACAGCCGATACCATTCTGCGCCGCCTGATGCAGAGCCGTAGTCAGTCGCTGACCAGTCGCCCATAGAGCGCCGAATCTGAAATAACACCATTGATTTGCCAGCGCTGGCGCAGCAAACCTTCCCGGATGAAGCCGAGTTTATCCAGAGCCTTGGCCGATGCACTGTTGCCGGGATCTATCTCGGCCTCGATGCGTCTGAGTTTAAGCGTGTTGAAGCCATAGTCGATAAGGGCTTCGCCGGCCTCTTGAATATAGCCTTTGCCCCAAGCGGCTTTGCCCAGGCCAAAACCTATCTCAGCCCGTTTGGAGCCGCTGTCATAGCTGAACAACATGCATTTCCCCAGCAGCTCACAGGTATCCCGCTGGAATATGCCAAGGGTGATGCCCTCTTGCCTGGTCATGCCTTGTTTGGCGGCAGAGATAAAATCCAGCGCGTCGCTGCTATGGGTCCAGGGAGCGGTATTCCAGTATTTCATCACTTCGGGATCGGAAAATATCGCCAGCAGGGCATCGGCATCCTGTACCTGCAGCGGCTGCAGCCTGAGTCTCGAAGTCTCGAGTGTCGGGGCAAACAAGCTTGAAGGCATCTTCGTTCTCCTTAACCGAGCACTGGCCGAAAGAAGCTGCGCTCATAACTTTCAATGCAGTCGGTTTGTTCGGCAAATACCAGCGCCGCCTGACATTCAGGGTCGTCTTTGGCTCGATTGCGATAGCTTTCGTATTCCGCCAGGCTCGGGAAGGTGAACAGAGCCAGGGCGATATTGCTGGCACCCTCGCTCGGCAGAAAATAACCATTATGGGTGCCGCCGAACTTTTCCACCAAGGGGATCCACATTTTGGCGTAGCGTTCAAATTCGGCCAGTTGCTTGGGTTTGATGACGTATTTGATATAGCAGGTGATCACAGTTTTCGAGTCCTTTGATTTTGGGGGAAGTGCTTGGGATTAACCGCCCGGCCAATTCCTTGAAGCCGGCCTTCTATGCCGGATGCTGAGTCGGCTGAATCGCGTCTACTTTTGTCAGCCGGGTGTTAAAAGGAGTGCTAGAGACTAACCCAGGCTTTGCTTGTTAAGCAAGTGGGTGACTTGGGAGCAACAGAGTAGCTTTTAATTAAGAATCATCGGCTTGAAGGATTAACTTGAAAGATGTCAGCCCAGGCTATATGGCGGTTTCCCGGGCCGACATGGAGTTTGGGCGGAAGGCGTTATCCTTTCACCCAAACTCTGTTTTTAGAAGCTGCCGCGAATACCCACGGCTATCTGGGTACCGAAGCGTTCCAGATAATTCACCTGATCTTCGCGCTTGATGTAACCGGAGTAGCGGTTGTTGGTCAGGTTGGAGGCTTCACTGAACAGGGTCAAGTTGTCTGTGATGTCGTAGCTGATGCTGGCATCCAACTGGCCGTAGTCGTCTATCCAGGCCGGGCCGCCCCAGGCATCCGGATCCACCAGGAACTTGCTGCGCCAGTTATAGGCAAGGCGCGCCTGCAAACCATACTGCTCATAGTAGAGCACGGCATTGTAGGAGTTCTCGGACATCCCCTTGAAGGGCAGATCCTTGGCTTTCAGCTCAGGATCGTCATAACTGCTGTCCACATAGGTGTAGTTAAGCTGCCAACCAAAGCCGTTGAATGGCTCAGGCAACCACTGTTCGAGGGACTGTTGCCAGGCAATTTCAAAGCCCTGCACTTTGGCACCGTACTGTCCGGAAACCGGCTGGCTTACCAGGTAACGGTTGCCATCGACCTCCATGGGGGTCTTTTCATCAGAGATAAAGGAGTCGATATCCTTGATAAACAGGGCGCCGCTCAGTGAACTGCTGTCGCCGTAATACCACTCCAGCGCCAGATCCGCCTGTTTGGCCTGCTCGGGTTCAACCCCGGGATTACCGCGCACCAGAGTTGGTAAGCCCTGCTCCTGACTGGTGAAGTTGGGCGCGGCCCAGACTCTGAGCGAGTAGAGTGACGGGCGGCTCAATTCTTCGGCGGCCGAGATACGCAGCAGCAGATCGTCCTGCAGGTTCAGCTTGAAGTTGAGGCTTGGCAATATGTTGGTATAGCTGTCGCTGTAGTTTACCGGGCTGACGGTGCGCCAGTCATCGTTGAGCGGCTGACCGGCATCATCCAGCACTACCTTGCTCAAGTCATAGCCAAAGCCTTCGGAATCGACTTGGGTGCGACTGGCCCTGACCCCCAGATTGAGCATATAGGGCAGATCGAACAGCAGCTCTTCAATCGTTATCTGCACATAGGCCGAGGTCACGGCCTCGCTTACCTCATAAGTACCGGCCTGATTGGCACTGGCTACTATGGCCTCATTGGCGGCATCGCTGTTGATGGAGCGGTAGTATTCCAGCAACTTGTCATAGTCAAAGCTGGGCCAGGGATCCGGTGAGATGCTGTTTTCGCCGTCGAGGAAGTTATCGAAGTTGGCGGGCACAAACACATTGCCCGGAATTTGGAACAGCTCAAACTCGCCTTGAGTGAAGACTCCCGAGCCGTCAAAAGCATAACCGTCGCGGGTTAGATAGTAGCCGCCGCGACTGAATTGGCTGGGGTTTTTCGATCTGAACTCATTCTGGCTCTTGACCTGTTTGACATAGTTTATCCCGGCATCCAGCTTGCTGATAAAGCCGCTTTCCGGCAAATACTGGGTCATCAGCTTAAGATCCGTTACCTTGTCATCCACGCCTGTGCCACTGTTTAGGCTGTAGTGGGCACCATAGGTCTGCTCGCTGGTGAGTCCCGGGCCTATCACCACATCCGGCAGCATCTGACCATTGGTGTAGTCGATATCTATGCTGTCGACAAAGCCGCGGGCGACGATGAAGCGATTGTCGCCCTTGTTCTTGTTCTTGGCGGCCGAGTAGGCAAGATCGGCGGTGACCGACCAATTGGGGGTGATAAACAGCGCCGTATTCAGTGCCAGTTGGTAGGTGTCTGTCTTGCGCGGTGTGCTCAGGTTAAGCAGCTCCACCATAGTGTTGTCGCCCTGCTGACGCATGGAAACCACTCGCCCCAGCTCATCGAACTGCGCATCGCTGAACAGCGGGGTACCCGGTGTCCACTCCTCGTCATAGTTGACAAACCCTATCTGGTATTTGTGTCCATCGGTATTGTAGCGAGAGTAGAGGGCGTCGAAATTGACATCCAGATTATCCAGAGGCCGCCATTGCAGCGCCAGGGTGCCACCGATGCGTTCGCGTACGTCCTGGGCGTTGGCATAGTACATGTAGCTTGGTATTTTGGAGGCGTAGATTTCGCCTTCATCAATCACACCATTGCCGTTGGTGTCTACCGGCACCCCGGCGCTGTCGACACCCCAGCCTTCCTCTTCATCGAAAAAACCATCGGCGGAATAGGTGTCGGCCCTGAGGGTTTTCTTGGAGTAAACGGCGGAAAACAGAGCGCCGAAACTGTCGTCATCGGACTTGTCGCCTATGATGAGAGATGCGTGCGGGTGCAGGTCTTCGGTGCGCGACTCATAGATACCCTTGGCCGAGGCTTGCAGGGTAAAACCGTCCAAATCCAAAGGCTTGCGGGTCTGAATATCCACAATTGCCCCTATGCCTCCCTCGGTGAGCCGCGCTTCGGGAGACTTGTAAACCGCCAGCACATTGACCAGCTCCGAGGCTATGGTGTCAAAGTTGAAGTCCCGCCCGGCGTTGTCCGACGCCAGTTTGCGGCCATTGAGGGTGGTGATGTTGTAGCCGTCCCCCAGGCCGCGGATCAGTATGTTCTGTCCCTCGCCGCCGTTGCGGGTAATGGTCACCCCGGGAATACGTTGCAGTGCTTCGGCCAGGTTTTCATCCGGAAACTTGCCTATATCATCGGCCACCACAAGATCCACCACTGCGGTGGCATTCTGTTTCAGAAACAGCGACTCCTTAATGGCTGAGCGGATACCCGTTACCTGGATCCTTTCCAGCTCGGCATCCTGCTGTTGAGCTGAGTTTTGTTGTGTTTGAGCCTTGTTTTCCTTGTCGGACTCGTCGTTGGCCGTAACCGGCTGTGTCGCCAGCGCACTGGCAACTGCCAGGGCAATTAGGGCAGGTTGGGTGGCTAAGAGCTTCATGGGTTCCCCGCTGTTTGTTTTTATCAGGCTTAATGCCTTTCGCTTTTGTTGTTTTTCGAAAGCATTAGAAACAGCGAAATACTTTCGATCGCTTATTTATAGCGTTAAAAACTCTGGGTGATCAATAAAAAAATGTAAAATGTCTTTTAATTGTTTTCGGTTTGGTGCATAGTTTAGCTAGTTGAAAGTGAAAACTTGTTGTTGGTTTTGGCTTAAGTCGTTGTGGTATAAGAATTGTTGTTATGATTTGACGACGTTGCTAGTAGATTGAAAGCTTTCGAAAGCCAGTGCAGGTTCACCTGCTCCAGAGCGCAACAAACAAAACAGGAAGAGTGCAGTGAATAATCTCAACACTATTGAGAGGCAGCAGGAGATAGTCCGGCTGACCCAACAACAGGGAAAGGTGTCGGTCACCGAGCTGGCAAATCGCTTCGGGGTCTCGGAAGTCACCATACGCTCGGATCTGGCGGTATTGGATCAAAAGCAGTTGTTGGTGCGCTCCCGTGGCGGCGCCATGGTCAACTCCGACCTTATTCGTGAACTGTCACTGAAAGAGAAGGGCCACTGCTACTCGGCACTGAAGCAGGAGCTGGGCAAGGTGGCGGCCTCTTTGGTTAATGATGGCGACCGCCTGTTGCTGGACTCGGGCACCACTACCCAGCAAGTCGCGGCCAACCTCCTTGAACATCAAGATCTTATTGTGATGACCAACGGCCTTAACATAGCCACAGAGCTGGCGCGTTCCGACGACGTTGAGGTGATGCTTACCGGCGGCTTGCTGCGTAAGAAGTCGATGTCTTTCTATGGTTCCATCGCCGAGAAGAGCCTCAGGGATTACAACTTCAACAAGCTGATCCTCGGGGTGGATGGTTTTGATCTCAAGGCAGGTCTCACCACCCATTTTGAGAAGGAAGCCAGTCTCAACCGCATGATGTGTGAGATTGCCAGCGAGATCATAGTGGTTACCGATTCATCCAAATTCGACCAACAGGCGTTTCATGTAATTTGTGCCAGTCGGCAGATCCAGCAACTGGTGACCGACAGCGGCATTCCCGAGCGCTATGTGGAAGAACTCACCAAGCAAGGGGTGCAGCTGCACCTGATAGATAAAAATAAATAACAAGGGGAGAAGTTATGTCTGGTTTTGATCGTCGTTCCTTTCTGAAAGCTTCGGTGGCCACAGCTGCTGCCTCGGCGCTGGCTGGCTGCGCCGCCAATGCCGGTTCATCTGCGCTGGCACCCAAGGCCAGTGGCCGATCTGTCATGGGGCTGGTGGTTCCGAAAATGGCTGAAGTGCGGGTGGGGCTAATCGGCGTCGGTGAGCGAGGTGTGGGGTTCATTCACCATTTCAACAACATAGAGGGCGCCAGGGTAACAGCTATCTGCGATACCGATCCCCTGGTCATAGAACGTGCCAAGAAGGTAATGAGTGACGCAGGCTTGGCCCAGCCCGGTTATTATTCCCAGGGCAAACACGCCTATCGTGAATTGTTGGCACGCCAGGATGTGGACATAGTGGTCATTGCCACACCTTGGGAATGGCACCACCCCATGGCCAAAGAGGCTATGCTGGCCGGCAAACACGCCTTTGTTGAAGTGCCTATGGGGATCACCATGGAGCAGCTCTGGGATCTGGTGGACACAGCCGAGCAAACCCAGCGCAACTGCATGATGATGGAAAACGTCTGCTACGGTCGCGACGAGCTGATGGTGCTCAACATGGTACGCCAGGGGCTGTTCGGTGAACTGCTGCACGGTGAGGCCGCTTATATTCACGAGCTGCGCTGGCAGATGAAGGAGATAGATCGCAAGACGGGCTCTTGGCGCACCAAGTATCACGCCTTGATTGACGGTAACCTGTATCCTACCCATGGTTTGGGGCCTGTGTCCCAGTACATGAATATCAACCGCGGGGACAGGTTCGACTATCTCACTTCCATGAGCTCTCCGTCGCTTGGGCGCGCAGCCTATGCCAAGCGTGAATTCCCCGCCGACCATGCCCGCAACAAGCTCAACTATATCTGCGGCGATATCAATACCAGTCTTATCAAGACGGTTAAAGGCCGAACCATCATGGTGCAACACGACACCACAACGCCGCGTCCTTACAGCCGCCATAACCTGATTCAGGGCACCAATGGGGTGTTTGCCGGTTTCCCCAACCGCATAGCGCTGGAGCAGGGCGGCAGTGGTAGCTTCCACCATTGGGACCAGGATATGACCCAGTGGTATGCCAAGTATGACCATCCGCTGTGGTTGCAGATGGGCGAGGCGGCCGAAAAGAACGGCGGTCATGGCGGCATGGACTTTTTAATGTGCTGGCGGATGATCTACTGCCTGCGTAACGGCGAGCCGCTGGATCAGGATGTGTATGACGGTGCGGCCTGGTCGGCGGTGCAGCCTCTGTCGGCGGCTTCAGTGGCCGATCGCGGTAACTCCAAGGATTTCCCCGACTTTACCCGTGGCGTGTGGCAGAGTGCCAAACCGCTTGGCATTGTAGGTTGAGGTAAGCATGTCTGCACTCAAATCCATTATTGAGGCCAACAAGGCCGGGCAGCAGGCGGGGATCTATTCCGTCTGTTCGGCCCAGCCGCTGGTACTGCGCGCCGCTTTGCGTCATGCGGCGCGGCAACGGGCGCCTTTGCTGATTGAGGCTACGGCCAACCAGGTCAATCAGCACGGCGGCTATACAGGCATGACCCCCGCCGATTTTATCGCCTTTGTAAAGAGCCTGGCCCAAAGTGAAGGTGTTGCCGAAGCGCAGTTGCTGTTCGGCGGCGATCACCTGGGGCCGGTGGCCTGGAAGCACCTGACTGCCGAGCAGGCGATGGCTGAGGCCGAAGCCATGGTGCGGGCCTATGTCGAGGCGGGATTTTGTAAAATTCATCTGGATGCCAGCATGGCTTGTCATCAGGAACAAACGCCCCTTGCCGATGAGGTGATTGCCGCGCGCGCCGCCAGACTGTGCCGCGCCGCAGAAGCGGCCAAGGCGCCGGGGCAACAGCTCTGTTATGTGATAGGCACTGAAGTACCCGCTCCCGGTGGTGTCAGTTCGCTGGAGGAGGGGCTGCATGTCACCCCGGTCGCGGCGATGAAACACACCATTAGCGCCCACAAACAGGCCTTTGCCGCCGAGGGGCTTGGGGCAGAGGTTTGGCAGCGGGTGATTGCGCTGGTGGTGCAGCCAGGGGTGGAGTTCGGCAATGCCGGGGTACATCAGTATGATGATACGCTCACCAAGGAGCAGAGCCGCTTTATTCGCGAGCAGCCCAACCTGGTGTTTGAAGCCCACTCCACAGATTATCAACTGCCGGAGCATTACGCCCAGTTGGTGGCCGGCCATTTTGCCATTCTCAAGGTGGGGCCGCAGTTGACTTTTGCCCTGCGTGAGGGGCTGTTTGCCCTGGATCATATAGAGGTCTTGCTGGTGCCGGCGGCGAAACGCTCAGGGCTTAGAGCACTGTGTGAGCAGAAGATGCTGTCTGAGCCCAAATACTGGCAGTCGTTCTATACAGATCCTGCGCTGCGGGATTGGCAACTGGGATTCAGTTACAGTGACAGGATCCGCTACTACTGGCCCGAATTGTCGCTGACCATAGACAAGCTGCTGGCCAATCTGGCAAACCCCATTCCCGAGCCCCTTATCAGCCAATATCTGCCGCTGGCCTATCCGGCCGTGGTCAGAGGCGAGCTGCCTGCCACGGCGATTGAGCTGGTACTCCATCATATCGGCCTGGTGCTTAGCCGTTATGCCAGCGCCTGTCAGCCTGCTGCCATCGAAGGATAAATCAATGCAAGTCAGTGACCTATCAAAGACCCACTTGTATCCAAAATCTGCCGCCAACCCGCTTTGGCAAGCGCCGGAGAGCGGTAAATGGACGGCGACCGAGATAGCCCAGCAGCCAACTCTCTGGCGCGAATTACAGGCCGATTTCAAACACAGGGAAGCGCAGCTCAGCGCTTTTCTCAATCCCTTGCTGGCCAAGGACAATCTGCGGATTATTCTCACCGGCGCGGGTACTTCGGCTTATATCGGCGAGGCGTTGGCAGCCTTTTTACAGCGGCAACTCAGATTGCCGGGCCAGAGGGTGGAAGCCTTGTCCAGCACGGATATTGTTTCTCACCCCAGGCTGCATCTCAACCCATTGCAGCCGACTCTGATCGTCTCCTATGGCCGCTCGGGAAACAGCCCTGAATCCCTGGCTGTGCTGGCGTTGGCCGATGAGTTGCTGACAGATGTCAGTCATCTGCTGCTGACCTGTAACCCTGAGGGAGCTTTGGCCAGCTATGCGGCCGAACACAGTCACAAGGCTTGTTTGTGGTTGATGCCCCAAGACAGCCACGACCGCAGCTTTGCCATGACCAGCAGCTTCAGTTGTATGTATCTGGCGACCCTGCTGCTGTTTGCCGAGGAAGACAAATCGCTATCCAGGGTGCTGACACTGACGGAGCAACTGCTCGAAACCCGGCTCGACGGGGTGCAGCAAACCGCCGTCCATTGCTGCAAGCGGATAGTGTTTCTCGGCGCCGGGCCGCTCAAGGCGGCGGCTCAGGAGGCGGCGCTCAAGTACCTTGAACTGACGGCCGGTATAGTGATCAGCAGTTTTGAGAGTCCGCTGGGGTTTCGTCACGGCCCCAAGTCACTGGTGAATGAAGATACCCAGATAGTGCTGCTCGGCAGCTCTGAGCCCTATGCCAGAGCCTACGATCTGGATCTTCTGGCAGAGCTGCGCGCCGATAAGCGGGCGCTGGATATCTGTTATCTGAGTGAAGAGGCTCTGGCCCAAGATGGTCAGGCCAGTCTGGAAGAGGCTTGGTTGACACTGCCCTTTATTGTTTACTGTCAACTACTTGCATTTTACAAGGCGTTGGAGCTTGGGGTGTCACCGGATAATCCCTGTCCCAGCGGCCAGGTCAATAGAGTGGTGCAGGGGGTGAAGCTACATTCGCTTGCGGTTTATACTCGGCCCGGCAGCCTGGATAACACAGAGGATTGAGCCATGTACTACGGTGTGGATATCGGTGGTACCAAGATAGAACTGGCGGTGTTCAGTCCACAATTGCGTCTGTTGGATAAATGGCGCATCGCGACTCAGGGTGACGATTATCAGAGCTTTCTGGCCTCACTCGCCTTGCAAATAAGCGAGGCCGACAGGCGTTGGCCGGCCGAGTCCGGCATCCCGGGCACTGTGGGGATAGCCCTGCCCGGGGTGATCCGCGCCGATGGCACCGTGGTCTCCAGCAATGTGCCTTGCCTCAATCAGCGTAAAGTGGCCGAAGATCTGGGCGCCTTGTTGTCGCGTCCTGTGGCTCTTGGCAATGATTGCCGTTGTTTCGCCCTGTCCGAAGCCTTGCTGGGAGCCGGGAAAGATCATGCCAGAGTTCTTGGGCTCATACTCGGTACCGGGCTTGGCGGCGGGATCTGTATCGAAGGGCGGCTTATCACCGGCGCCCACTGTCTGGCCGGTGAGTTCGGCCATCAGGGCATGGCGGCCAGCGTGCTGCTGCGCCATGGCTTGCCGCTTTACGATTGCGGCTGTGGCCTCAAAGGCTGCGCCGAAACCTATGTCTCGGGCACAGGCCTTGGTCGTATCTACCGGGCGTTTGGCGGCGAGGGTGATACATACGCTTGGCTGGCGGCGCTGCGTGCCGGTGATGCCATAGCCAAACGCAGTTTCGATGCTTATCTGGATGCCCTGGGCAGTGTGTTGGCCGGACAGATCCTCAGTCTGGATCCGGACATCTTTGTCTTCGGCGGCGGCTTGAGCGAAGTGCCGGAAATTTTGGCGGCGCTGCCGCAGGCTACCGCCAGGCATATGTTCAATGGGGTGCAGTTGCCCGAGTTTTGCGCCGCTCAATTCGGCGCCGCCAGTGGCGTTCGCGGCGCCGCCATGCTGGGAAAGGCGCTGGCGACTAGAGTGGAACAGAGCAATAGCGTGAGCGCCAACGAGCAGGTAGCGGATATGGATACCCTGTTGACCGGAGGCTGGCATGAACAGCAACACTGACAAGGCCCCGTTCTGGATTGGTGCCGATGGTGCCCTGCTCGGGCCGCAAATGAGCCGCAGTAGTGAGGTTTGGCTGCGGATAGTCGATGGCCGTATTCATACCATTGCCAAGGCGCCCAAGGAAGGTGAGGCGGCAACTCACTATGCAGGCCTTCTGGTTCCCGGTTTTGTCGACACTCAGGTCAACGGTGGTGGTGGCCGCATGTTCAACCGGCAGCCCAGCGTTGAGACGCTTAAGCTGATGTTGGACGCCCATGGCCGTTTCGGCACCACCAGCATGTTGCCGACGCTTATCAGCGACGATATCAGGGTAATGCAAGCGGCACTTGCGGCGGCCATCAGCGCCAGGGAAGCCGGTCTTGACGGCATAGCCGGGATCCATTTTGAGGGGCCGCATCTGTCACTGGAGCGTAAGGGGTGCCACAGTGAAGCACGCTTAAGAGAGCTTGGCGATATTGAGTTGGCGCTCTACGCCGAGGCTGTGTCCCAACTGGGTGTTTGTGTGGTGACTCTGGCTCCCGAGAGGGTAGGGCCTGAAGATGTTCGCCGCCTGGTGGCGCTCGGTGTCAGAGTGTCGTTGGGGCATTCCAATGCCAATGCCGAAACCGTGATGACGGCGCTGGATGCCGGAGCCAGCGGCTTTACCCATCTTTATAACGGCATGTCACAGCTGGAGTCGCGTGCTCCCGGCATGGTGGGAACGGCGCTCAGTGACCCAAGGGCATTTTGCGGCATTATTCTCGACGGTCATCATCTGCACCCGGTCAGCGCCACTCTCGCCTGGCGTGCCAAGGGGAGTCGACGTTTGATGCTGGTAACAGATGCCATGTCGCCTGTGGGCTCTGAAGAGCAGGAGTTTGAATTTTTCGGCGGTAAAGTTGTGCGCCGCGGTACTGAGCTCAGGGATCTCAACGGCTCTTTGGCCGGCTCAGTATTGGAGATGACAACGGCGGTTCGCTATGCCGTCAAGGTGCTGGGGATCCCGCTGGAGCAGGCCGTTGCCATGGCCAGCAGTACTCCAGCCGCTTTTGCCGGGCTGAATGACAGAGGCATGTTGGCCGAAGGCATGCGGGCTGACTTGCTGCTGCTTGACGATGCCCTGTATCAGTCAAAGCGCTGGCAGGGCGGCAGGCTCGCAGCGGGCGTTGAAGTTCGCAGCAAAAGCGTTTGAAAATAAGTAGCTTCAAGGGACATCTGTCCTTGGCAGCAGCTGGATAATCATTGACAGAGAATAACAATAACAGAGGAGATGCCGACAATGGGCAATAACACCCTGAATAAAGGAGGCGGCACTTTACTGCCCATGGTGCTGATTGGAATACTCTTTTTTGTATTCGGCTTCGTAACCTGGCTCAATGGTGCACTGATCCCTTTTCTGAAAATCGCCTGTGAACTCAATGAGCTGCAAGCCTATCTTGTGGCCTTTGTATTCTATATCGCTTACTTCGTGATGGCCTTGCCCATGTCCGGGCTGTTGACCCGTTTCGGTTACCGTGCCGGGCTACAGATTGGCCTTGGGGTAATGGCGAGTGGCGCACTGCTGTTTATCCCTGCGGCGCTGAGCCACACCTTTGGCCTGTTTTTACTGGCGTTGTTTGTTCTGGGAACTGGCCTTACCATACTGCAAACCGCGGCCAATCCATACATTGTTTGCATTGGTCCGCGAGAGAGCGCCGCCATGCGGATCAGCTGTATGGGCGTGGTCAACAAGGGCGCCGGTTTTATTGTTCCTTTGGTGTTCAGTGCCTGGGTGCTGACAGGTATGGATGCTTTTACGCCGGAAGCGTTGGCACAGCTCAGTGAGCTTGAGCGCACTGCGGCATTGGAGCAACTGTCTGCCCGCTTGGTGCAGCCTTACCTGGCGATGGCGGTTGTCTTGGCTCTGTTGCTGCTGTATGTGCGATTTTCGCCTCTGCCCGAACTGCAACTTGAACAGGACAGCCAGGTCAAAAGCTGTGACAGCTTGGTTCCGAGAACAGATTGGCGCGCCATTCTGGCCTATCCTCAGGCTATTCTCGGAGCACTGACTCTCTTTATGTATATAGGTGCCGAAGTGATTGCCGGTGACAGCATAGGCCTCTATGGCCAGCATCTTAAAGTGGCCGAATTTGGCATTCTGACCTCCTACACCATGGGATTTATGGTGCTTGGCTATTTGCTCGGCATACTCTTGATCCCAAGAGTAATGAGTCAGCGCAGCGCCTTGGTGGGCTCGGCGCTGGCTGGGTTGGTGTTTACTTTGGGGATCATGCTTGGAGATGAAACCAGCATGCAGCTGTCGAGTCTCTTGCTCGAACCTTTGGAGATAATGCCGCTGCCGGATCCCTTGCTTTACCTTGCGCTACTCGGCTTTGCCAACGCCTTGGTCTGGCCCGCTGTCTGGCCGCTGGCGCTGGAAGGGCTCGGCCGCCTGACTGCTGTGGCCTCGGCACTGCTCATCATGGGCATAGCCGGTGGCGCCTTGCTGCCCTTGCTCTATGGCGCCTTGGTGCATCAGGGTGTGCCTCATCAAAGCGCCTACGGGATCCTCCTTCCCTGCTATGGGATGATCCTTTATTACGCCGTTGCCGGCCACAAGCTGCGGGCCTGGTCGGGAGCGGCCGCCACCAAAGCCGTGATTGACTGAGACCTCAGTAGATCCAGAAAAATACCGCCATGCTGACGATAGTGGTCAGCAGGGTGTTGCGGGTCAGCAGTGCCAGTAAGGCAGCCAGCAGGGCACAGCTGAGGTAGGGATTGCTCAGGCTCAGTTGCAACTCGCCGTCTCGCAGAAACACTATGGGGGTGAAGATGGCGCTTAATACCGCCGGTGCCGAAAAGCCAAGGAAAGCCTGGGTTTTCTTGCCAAGCCGTATCGGCAGCCCGGGCTCAAGCAGTAAATAACGGCTGAGTATCACCAACAGAGCCATTGTCAGTATGGTTAACCAAATCATGCCTGCTCCTCACCTTGATCTTGTGTTGTCTCAACCGGTTTAACTGGACTGCTGCCCAAGAGGCTTTGATAGATATACCCCACAGCCATGGCGGTTACGGCGGCGATCAGCAGGCCCCCCGGGATAGCCAGTGCTTCACACAGGACGCTCAGCAACATGGCCGTGAGCACACATAAGGCGGTGGCAACATTGACTATCCTCGGCACCACCAAAGCGATAAAGGTGGCTGCGATGGCAAAATCCAGTCCCAGAGAGCCGAGATTATCCATAGAGCTGCCGGCGAGAATTCCGGCCAGGGTTGCCAGATTCCAGCCAAGATAAAAACTCAAACCAGCTCCCAGGGCGTACCAGGGCCTAAGGGTACTTTCCTTGCTTTGATTGGCCACCGCAAAGAGTTCATCCGTGAGCAGAAAACCCAGTGTCAAGCGCCAGCGCAGTGGCAAGGGGCTGATGGCTGGACGCATCGCCATGGCATAAAGCAGATGACGCGAGGTGATCAATGCCGTGGTAACCAAAATGGCCAGTAGGCCTGAACCTGCCTTTATCATTCCGAGGGCGACCAATTGCGCCGAGCCTGCGAAAACAAACAGGCTCATGGCTTGACTCTCTAAGGCGCTGAGGCCGGTTTCCAGTGCCAGCGAGCCGGCCAATATTCCCCAGGGGATAACAGCTAAAGTCAGCGGCATTACCGCCAGGGTACCCCGTAAAAATTCGCGGCCCCGGTTAAGTTCCTGAACGCATGATGATTGCTGATTGTGAATGGTCAATCTTGACTCCATCTTGATGATTTTTCTGTTTGAACAAATTGGCCCGGAGTGGTGCCGAATGCCCGTTTGAATTGACGGTTCAAATGGCTTTGGTCGCAAAATCCTGAGTCCTGTGCCACCTGGATAGGTGAAGCGCCCAGCCGCAACAACTTTCGCGCCAGAATTAATCTTACCTGGGTCTGGTATTGGTGCGGGGTTAAGCCAAATTGTGCCCTGAACTGCCTGAGTAACACAAAAGGCGGCAGCTGTACCAGATTGGCCAGTTCCTGGAGCGAGATGTTACTGCTGCAACTGTCTTCCAGAAACTGCCTGGCCCTATTCAGCAGGGGGCCTGCCTGGACAGTTGCAGCGGGCTTCAGCCGACCGTGACGCAGCATCAACAGGCTGAGGGTTTCGTACAAGAGGCTTTCCCGTTGCAGGCGATTACTCGAATAGTTGAGCGCTTCATGGGTGATGGCTATCAGGTGCGCCAATAGAGGGTCCTGTACCACGGGCTCGGCAAACCAGGGCACCTGTTGCTTGCTGCACAGTGCCAGTTCGGCAAACTGCTCAGGGGTAGGGTAAAGTGCTCGATACGACCAGCCATTTTCTGTTGCCGAACGGCCATTATGCACCTCATCTGCATTCACCAGAATGATGCTGTGTTTGGGAGCAACATGATCTCCGCCACTTCGGAAAAACCGCTGGGCACCACTGTCTATGATTCCCAAGGTGAAGCCTTCATGACTGTGGCGGCCAAAGTTCTGCTGATGATAGCTGGCACTGAGAGTTTCCAGGCCGCCAAGTTCTTCGGCCAGACGATAAGTCGCCCGTTCCCGCCCTTGCCTGCGGGACTTGTGGCGCAGCGCTTTGCTTTGCTGTGCATTGGCGCTTTCGGCCATCTTTATTCCCCTGTCGGTCTCTCTATCCTGCATATTAACCAGTTTACCTGGCATTGTTTTGGATATTTTTGCACGCAGGCGAGCGGTTGATTAGCTAAGACTCCCCGGGGATTGTTACGGCCAATCCTGGCCGCCATGAAGCAACAAGAATAAGTGTTAAGGTATGATTGAGTGAAAAGGGGGCCACACAGTTAGACCAAGTCTTAAACTGTAACTAAATCAATTGATTAAATTTTGCGTAAAGCTTGCTTTGGATTGAAAGGTTAATCCAAACCCCAGTAAATTTTAAGAAGAAATTTATCAAACCAACTCTAACTTGTACCTATATCGATGCTCAAACTCAGGGCGACCTCATTGCAGATGTCTTTACCCGGTAATAAGCGCATCAACCCATTCATTACATTATCAATTCTTTAACTGCCTCTTCTATTGTGAGTTTCTTTTCTGATTTAATCTCTATCGAATCGGTCAATGGTGGAAAGTCTGTTCTACAGAAAGAAGGTGATACTTTATATGAGTAATCTCTTTCTCCTTCTTTGTAGGTTATTTCGTCACCATGTAGTGATATAGGACAATCAACATCGAATTGTAGGACAAAAATGGATTTTATAATTACATTACCATCCTCTTCTATTATTTCATTATTTATAGAGTCAAATAGATCCGAAAAGAATCCTCCTAACATATCATCAGCATCAAACTCGTTTATATTAGGGTTGGTACATGTGAGTCTTATGCTTGGAGACAGCTCTAAACCGTCAATTTCTATGATTGGGTAATGTTTATCCTCCACTATTTTTGTTATATCCGATGCGTGTAACTTCTGTGTGGCAAAAAACGTAAAACATTTTACTTCTATCATTTTTCTTTAAAAACAATTGGATGGACTGTTGGTATGAAATTATATTTCTCGCTAAATGTCAATGCGAATCGGCAGTTTAGCACGGCAGTTGCAGGGGCTATGATGATGAATTAGACAGTCAAAGTTCGCTGATTATCAAATCTTAGTTCATGAAAATGTCCAATCTCCTACTTCCATCTAACTTATCAACTGGCCGAGACAGAGAAGTAACACAACAAATATGATTGACTTGATACACATACTATTGAGTTGCCATGAGGCAGGTGAGGCTCCAGTGTTCAAGGCTCACCAAGGTCAGGCCTATGTCTATGGCGCTCATCATGATTTCTCTGCCGGCCTCTCTATTTCGCATATTATCCGGCATATTACCCTGGGACCTTGCGCTGGATATTCTGTACACATACCCGTGCCGGTAAGTGAGGGATTGCGACGGTAAATCTTAGCCGCCATAAAGCAGCAAAAAATAAGTTTTTAAGGTATGCCTGACTGATTGGGCAATTTCTTGCCCGCCGGGCAATTTTTTGCTCAAGTTCGGGCAATTTTTTGCCCAGCCAATTAGGCTATTTTTTAAACAGTAACGAAATCAATTGATTAAATTTTGGCACGAAGGTTGCCTTAGCTAGGAAGGTTAATCCAAACCTCAGTGAATTTTAAAAAGGAATTTATCATGCCAACACCATGTTATATCTCTATCGAAGGCCAAACTCAGGGCAACCTCACTGCCGGCGCCTTTACTGCGGAATCCGTCGGTGACATCTTTGTGGAAGGCCATGAAGACGAGATGCTGGTTCAGGAGTTCAACCACATTGTGACTGTGCCAACCGACCCTCAGTCCGGCATGCCTTCCGGTCAGCGTGTGCACAAGCCGTTCAAGTTCACCGTCGCGCTGAACAAAGCCGTTCCCTTGATGTACAACTCACTCTCTTCCGGTGAGAAACTGACCAAGGTTGAGCTCAAGTGGTACCGCACTTCTATCGAAGGTAAGCAAGAGCACTTCTTCACGACCAAGCTGGAAGGCGCCACTATCATAGATATCAACTGCAATATGCCTCACTGCCAGGATCCCAATAAGGCTGACTTTACTCAGTTGGTTGAAGTGTCCATGGCTTATCGCAAGATAGACTGGGATCACGTCAGCGCCGGAACCTCTGGTGCCGACGATTGGCGCAAGCCCATCGAAGCATAATTCATTCAGCAACTGTTTTTCTAAGAGGTGTTCCGGCTGATAGCCGGGCGCCTCTTGTTATCTGATGTAAAGGTTTTGCAAATAGGTTTTCGATGACATTAAAAGAGTGATTCTATCGGATTAGAGTCAGGACGAACTCGAACAAGGATACCGGCTATGTTTTATCTTGGCAGTGGTTTGCGGTTTCATTTCAAGGCAGAAGCGGAGGCGGACGATAGTTTCAACCTGCTGTCGTTTGATTTTGATGAGCAGTTGTCCTCGCTCTTCAAGGGAGAGTTGATATTACTGAGCCGCAGGGATGATATTACTGCCGAGCAGATAGTCGATAAGAATGGCGTCTTGAGTATTTGGCAGGACGGTGTTCGAGTCAGGAGTTTTCACGGCATAGTCAGTCGCTTTGCCAAGGAAGACTCAGGCCATAAACAGACCCAATACAAGCTGACCATGGAACCTGCCATGGCGCGGCTGCGGCTGAGACAAAACAGCCGTATCTTTCAGGAAAAGTCCCTCAAACAGATTTTCAGCACCCTGCTTGATGAAATGGGTATCAGTGATTATGCCTTCAGTTGGGATGCACGCTACGAGTCGGAAAAGCGCGAATACTGTGTTCAGTATCGGGAGTCGGACTTTGACTTTATCACCCGTCTTGCGGCTGAGGCCGGGGTGTTCTGGTATTTCGAATTCAGTGACGACAAACATACGCTGATTTTCTGTGATGCCACCAGCAAGCTGCCAGCGGCCAAACAACTATTCCCCTATAACGCCTTGAGCGGCGGCGACAGCGAAGTGCCTTTTGTCCGCAGCTTCAGTTACGCCAAGCAACTGGCGAGTGCCAAGGCCGAACTCAAGGATTACAGCTTCAAAAAGCCCGCTTATAGCTTTTTACAGGATGATATTGCCAATCAGCTCGATTTCCAGCAAGCGGGATCTGAAGTGCTTTATGAACACTATGATTATCCGGGGCGTTACAAGGATGATGCCCAGGGAGAGCTTTTCACCCGCGCCAGATTGCAGGCGTTACGGAATGAAACCCAAATGGCATCGGCAATGTCCGATATTGCTGATGCCGGTGCCGGTATCAAGTTCAACTTGGGCGAACATCCAGATGCGGCGTTTAACCGTGATTGGTTGCTTGTGGGGGTAAAACACAGTGGGATCCAGGGCGCAGCGGCAGAGGAGGGGAACAGTAGCACCCCGACTCAGTATCAAAACCAGTTATTGGCAATTGAAGGGCACCTTCCCTGGTTACCGCTTCCGGCCACCAAACCCTTGGTGACAGGGCCACACATGGCTATTGTCGTGGGGCCGGATAATGAAGAGATCTTTTGTGATGAATTTGGCCGGGTCAAGGTGCAATTTCCCTGGGACAGATATGGCCGGGCCGATGAGCACAGCAGCTGTTGGGTTCGTGTCAGCCAGGGGTGGGCCGGTGGTCAGTACGGTTTTATGGCGGTTCCACGCATTGGTCATGAGGTCATAGTCTCTTTTCTTGAAGGCGATCCGGACCAACCTATCATTACCGGTCGCACATACCATGCTGCCAACCCTGTGCCCTATGTATTGCCGACCAACAAAACCAAAACCGTGCTCAAGACCCAAACCCACAAGGGGCCGGGATTCAATGAGTTGAGTTTTGAAGATGCCGCCGAAAATCAGCTCATCTATTTGCATGCCCAGAAAGATCATAAGCTGGAAATCAACCACGACCAGCACTATCAGGTGGGTAACGATAGAGAAAAGCATATAGGACGGGATCAGCGCCTGAACGTGGGGCAGGATGAGTTTCTGGAAATAGGTCGAGATCAGCAGGCATTGATTGGTCAGGATCAAAAGCTGGAAGTGACCAGAGACAGGCAAACCCTGATCAAGCGTCATTATCGCCTCGAAGTCATGGATCGTCGTCACGAGTACTCCAGAGCCAATCACGATTTGGAAGTGGGCGGCCATTACACCCAGAAGGTTGAGGGAAAGGTGTTATTGGAAGCCGGTGAAAGCGTACTGGTGCACACCAAGTCGCTCACCCTCAATGGCTCGGAGAAAGTCACTATTCAGGGGCCAGGAGGCAAGATATTCATAGATTCCGGCGGGATCACTCTCGAAGCTCCCAATATCAAGCTCAAGGGGCCAGTGGCTGTAACAACCGGAGCCAAGCCTCAATTGGCGACGCTGAAGAGTGCCGCAGAAGAGGGCAACCCGATAGTCGATCTTTGTCCCGATTGCGGAGAATAACAGTATGACTATGGTGAAAGAAAATAGCCTCAAGGCGTTTGGGCCCAACTACTTGGTCTTGGATGCAGCGCTATGCCCCGAGCCCTTGTGGTTTGCCAAAGGGGCCGGAGCCGAGTGTCATAGCCTGTTTGATTACAGGGATCAGGCATTGGTGGATAACGGCCCTTGGTTACTCCATCTTGCGGGACAGGACGAGCTGATAAAACTGATGCTGGAGAAAGACACCCATGGTCACAGCGCGCTGTGGTGCAAGAGTGGCCTAGCCCTGCAGCCACTGAAAGAAGCACTGGGGCAAAGGTTGTATGCCGTCAAGCCTGATGGTGAAACTACTCGTTTTCGTTTCTACGACCCCAGGGTCTTACATCACTATTTAACCGAAGAAACGCAGGCCAGAAGGGATGCATTTCTTGAGCCTTTGGGGTCAGTGCTCTATGCATCGCTTAACCCCTTTCGTTTCAATAGCCATTGGCTGTATTGGCAAAGGGAGCCGGACGGATACGGCTGCCAGGCGATATCGATTAAGGAGGATTAATATGGGGACTCCGGTTGCTTTGAAAGGACATCAACATATTTGCCCTATGTTCAGCGGCAATACCCCTCATGTTGGTGGACCGATAAACCAGGGAGAAAGTGCTCTGACGGTCAACGGTATTCCTGTGGCCTTAACCGGGCACAAGTGTGACTGCCAGGTTGGCGGGCCAGATACCCTGGTTCAGGGACATCCGAGTTTGACCGTCAATGGCATAGCCGTGGTATTGCAGGGTGCGTCCACGGCCCATGGTGGCAAAGTCATTCAGGGAGATGCTGCCTTGACAGTGTCTTAAGGAGAAGCGAATGAGCTGGGAATTGAGTCAGGAAATCATGGATGCGATGCCAAACTGGCAAAGGCGAAACCAGATCCATGCCCTCGCACGTCACCTGTTATCACTGGAAAGTCCACCAACAGATGGGCAGGCATGCTATGACTGGCTCGAGCAGCAAGTCAGTCAGGCTTATCAATATGGATTCACCGAGCTGGGCCATCTGCGCTTGGTTGCCGAGGCCTTGTTTTTGGCACAAGTGTCACTCGATGACCCGGAAGTGAGTGCCATAGTGACCAAGACCGGCTTGCCTTCAGGACGAGCGGCTATCTTGTTGCAGTGGGCCAAGGAACAGCAATCTTCTACCATGGAGTCTGGTTATGAGCTGTAACGCTGATTGTAAATGCCGCAAGGGTATTGTGGCGCTGGTGTTCGTCCCCGGTATTATGGGCACCCGCTTGATGAACAAAAAGAGTGGCGACTCAGTATGGGATCCTGCTGCCGGGGGAAAGTTCAGTGGTCCCAGCAGTACCGCCATGGAGCTGAAGGCCGAACGTGAAGCCGAGCTCGCCGCGGCGCAGGCGGACGATGATGATGGTTTCTTTGAGGGGATAGGTAAATGGTTTAATCGAAAGTGGATAGGGATAAAGGAAAAGGGCCGCGGAATAGCGGAAACCGGCCGTAAGTACCGAACCAAAGCCGCCGCCTGGCCTCGGATCAAAGATTTGATTTTTGCCGGTCCGGTACAGCGTAAAGCATTGTTGGTTAATGGTAAAACTAAAAAGAAAGGGGATCCGATAATCGATCGGGATGATCATTTATTGGTGGAAGACCCAGGCACCGATAAGTATTTCAGGGTCTATACTTCAGTACCCAAGTCGCAGATGGAACTCAAAAAGCGTCGGGGTTGGGGCGAGGTGTTATGGGACAGTTACGGCCCGCTGCTTCGATATCTTGAGTCGAAGGAGCCGTTATTTAAACGCCTGTATCCCGGGCTGCAATTCCCGGTATTTGCCGTAGGCTATAACTGGATGCGCAGCAATGAATACGCCGGGAAGCGACTCAAGGATAAACTTGAGGAATTCAGGACACAGCTACTCAAGGAAGATAAAGAAGGCGATAACCTGGGGCTGACCAAGGACGATATTAAGTTTGTGGTCATCAGTCACTCCATGGGCGGATATGCCTCCCGCGCCGGCTTTATCTTAAGCGGCCTGGAATCTCAAGTCGAAGCGGTTATCCATGGCGCGATGCCAACCCACGGCAGCCCCTCCACTTATTTTCAGTTTCGCTGCGGCGCCGTCGGCCACGGTGCTTTGGGGCAGGTCGTCAAAATGGTGCTGGGCAAGAACGCCGCCGATACCACGGCAATACTGGGCTTTTGTCAGGGCGGGCTGGAACTGATGCCCAATAAGCTCTACGTGGATGCGGCCAATAAGGGGGAGTGGCTGTTTGTCAATAAGGATCCGGCGAAACAGCCGGACAAACGGGAACTGTTGCAGATAGGCTATGGCAGTGGCATTTATGATTTCTATCGCCGTTTCGATACCTGGTATAGCCTGGTGCAGCCTCCCTTGTTGGCACCTGAGCTGGCCAATCCAACCGATGAGCAGCTTGAAAAACATAAAAATGCATTTTTGAATCGAATTACCAAATGTGAAACCTTTCACGATAAATTGGCGGCCAATTTTCACAAGACTACCACACTGCTCTACAGCAATAACCCGGACACCAAGGCGTTTGATACCTGTGAGTGGCAGCTGCAGAACGGCTTGACCCCGGGGCTGGAGACGGCGGCGGTGGAGCGCTGGCAAGTCATAGGCGATGAAAACCATGGCTGGCTCTCTGTCAAGGGCGAGGTCAAACTGCTGAGTAGTAGTGAGCTGGCCGAGCATGAACGCAAGTTAAAGAGCTGGATGGAACAGAACCGCTATGGTCATCAATATGCCCATACGCCGCCTAGGGCTCAAAGTACCAGCTTCAGGTTGGGTAGCGAGACGGCCAAGGGTGATGGTACCGTGCATGAAGGCGCGGGCAAGTACCCCAAAGGGGTGCAGACTATCGGCTTGGTGGCGACCCAGGATCATCAAGGGTTCTTTAACTGCCCCGATGTTAGGGATCTGATGGTCGGTGTGCTTCAGTCTTGGCTGCCGGATATTCACCAGAAATTCAAGGGATAGAGATGGCAGAAGGTTATCGCAAGAGGATTAAACGCGGGCTGCTCGGCAGTCTGGCATTAGTTTGTTTTTGGCAGGGAGAGGCTGTGATGGCGCAAGCGGAAAAAATACAGGAAGGGCCGGCGAGTATGGTGTTTACCAAACACTGCGTGGGACGTTTTGAGTTTGAGTTACCCCAAGAGATGCAACTGCTCACCTCGGGTTATGGTCAGCCGCAGTTCTCTATCGATATCTACCATCAGGATGATAAGGCAGAAAAGCAAGGAGTGATAACCGGTGAGCATAGGCTTGATCAATGGCTGGAGTATGTGGAGGAGTTGCGCCTAAAAGATGCTGAGCTTCATCCAACCAAGTATGTTATCAAAGATTTGGAGCCGGATTTGAAAACAGTAGTGTTTTACACAGATTATCGAAGATATGGTCCAGATAAAAAACACTACTTTGCCAGCTTCTTTTTCAAGGATTTTCCGGAGCAACAGTTGGGACTCAGCATTGATGGCCGTGCTAATGAGTTCATTGCCCGAGATGCCCCAAATGTGGATGAGATATTGCAGCAGCGGCTGCAATGGATGCGTCAGGCGATAGAGAAGATTGAATATCAGCCCTGGCCGCATAAACAGGCGGGTGTCTGTTTGCAAAGAAATATCTTGATCGCCAATCTTCAGCCACCGATTACCCCTTCAGGGCCTTATCCAACGAGCGCGTATAAGGAAGGCTCTTATCACGAAAACTATCAGGCGGAGTTTTTTAACGGAAAAGATTCACTGTTTGAGATCATCGTGAACGTGTATGGCAAAGGCGAGGAAAAGGGCTTGAAAGAGGAGCTGAGCCGCTACAGCGGCATGATGGCCTTTTTCGCCAGCAGCAAGACCAAGGTGGCCGGGCGGGAAGGGCGGCTGTTTATCAGTGATGGCAAATACTCGGATACCCAGCGGGAGTTCACCTGGGTCAGCACCGACAGCAAAATCAACAGTGTCCGTTATGCCCATATGGAGATCAGCGGCAAGATAGAGATCAAGGACTTTCCGCAGATGGCTCCCTTGAATGCCACCGATATGATAGTGGGGCTGCTCAAAGGCGTGCGGGTTAGAGAAAACGGCATGGTCGGAGTGAAGGACTAGCTATAAGAATGAAAGGTTGGAACTCTTGATTGGAGCGAAAGGGAGAAACCTTTGATAAGAGCATGCCTGAAGTCCTTAAGTTCACTGCGGCAAAAGCTGTGGTTCTGCTGCCTGGTTTGTGCAGTTTTTCCCCTTTTGACGTACGCCAAGGAGATACCGCCAAGACCGGCCGGTATGGTGTTTACCAAGCACTGTGTAGGTCGGTTTGAGTTTGAGTTACCCCAAGAGATGCAACTGCTCACCTCGGGTTATGGTCAGCCGCAGTTTTTTATCAATATCTATCATCAGGATGATAAGGCGGAAAAGAAAGGGGTGATAACCGGTGAACATAGGCTTGAGCAATGGCTGGCTTATGTGGAGGAGTTGCGTAGTAAGGCTGCGAAATATGGGCCTACCAAGTATGTGATTAGAGACCTGGAACCTGAACTTAAGACATTAGTTTATAACGAAGATTCCAGAGTTTTAATGAATGATCCTAATGCTAAGCATGATTTCTCTAGCTTTTTCTTCAAGGATTTTCCGGAGCAACAGATAGGCATCAGCATTGATGGGCGGGCAGATGAGTTTATAGCCCGTAATGCGCCCAATGTGGATGAGATATTGCAGCAGCGGCTGCAATGGATGCGTCAGGCGATAGAGAAGATTGAATATCAGCCCTGGCCGCATAAGCAGGCGGGTGTCTGTTTGCCGAGAAATATCTTGATCGCCAATTCCCAGCCGTTGAAAAATGCCGAGGGTTCTTACCATGAGAACTATGGGATGGAGTTTTATAACGGTAAAGACTCACTGTTTGAGATCCTGGTGAACGTGTATGGCAAAGATCAGGGCAAGGCGCTGAAAGAAGAACTGAGCCGCTACAGCGGGATGATGGCCTTTTTTGCCAGCAGCAAGACCAAGGTGGCCGGGCGGGAAGGACGGCTGTTTATCAGTGATGGTAAATACTCGGATACCCAGCGGGAGTTTCGTTGGGTCAGCACCGACAGCAAAATCAACAGTGTCCGTTATGCCCATATGGAGATCAGCGGCAAGATAGAGATCAAGGACTTTCCGCAAATGGCGCCCTTGAATGCCACAGATATGATAGTAGGGCTGCTCAAAAGCGTGCGGGTGCGGGAAAACGGCATGCAGGGCGTGACTCAGCATCGCCCTCAATAAATGTTTAGTTGCAGGCTTGCTTTAGCACCTGCAGTAGCCCGGTTTCAGAAGCTGCCAGCTCAGTTTGTTCGTTTAATACATTTGCCAGTATGGTGTCTGTGGTCAGCGGGTTGGCCAGCACCACCCGGAATACAGTCACGGTTTCTCTGTGATAACGGGCGGGTTGGATCCGGGTGCGGGACACAAAAGACTTGCCTTGTTCACGTTGTTTCTTCTGAATGGCGCGAGTCAGGTCATCAAGAATGCCATTGATCTCTTTGACCTTTTCAAGATTACCCTGTGCCAATTGCCGGTTCAGAGCGGTTTGTGCCCAAGAGGGGCGCCAACGGTAGGTGAGCAGACACAACTCGGGCGCACTCACCAGTTCAAATTCGCTGTGTTGCTCAATCAAGCTGGCAAAGAAGCGGGCCTTTTCCAGCGAATTATTGATCAGTATTTCATAGCCTTCCTTGCCGATTATCTGCATGCAGGCATGCACCAGCATGGCCATTCCGGGACGGGAACCTTCCAGAGTCTGGCTGCCCAAGTCCTTGGAACCTTTACGCAAAATATATTCGGCATGATGCACAATTGCCCGCGCCAGTTCAGGCTGTTTGAACAGCACCATACCAGCCCCCATAGGAACATACATCTGTTTATGGGCATCTATGGTCACTGAGTCTGCCAGTTCTATCCCTTTGAGCAGATGGCGATATTTGCTGGATAACAAGCTGGCTCCGCCCCAGGCGGCATCAATATGAAAGTGGCAATTGAGCTCGGTTGCCAACTCGGCCAGCTCAGGTAGAGGATCTATGTTACCGGTTTCTGTGGTGCCGGCGACGCCAACTATCGCCATGACTCGGATGCCCTGCCGGGCCAGCTTGGTGGCCGCCTCGCGCATGGCGTCAACATCGACCTTATTGTTGGCATCGGTCGCGATTGAAACTATGTTATCCCGGCCAATGCCCAACAGATCGGCAGCTTTGCCCAGAGAGTAATGGCCGCGCTCGGACACCAGTATCGCCAGGCTCTTCCAACCGTAGTGGCAGAGCGCCGCGCCTAAGCCTTCACGATTGATACCGCGAAATTCACCGTCAGCCTTGAGCAGTTGGTTGCGGGCAATCCATAGGGCGGTGATATTGGCTACAGTGCCGCCGGAGCAGAAGGCTCCCAGAGCATGATTGGCGCTGTGCATCCACTGGTGATAGAAGTCGGTGGTTTCGCCATAAATGAGGTGATGCATCATCCCCAGCACCTGCCGCTCCATGGGCGTGAAGGCCTTGGAGGTTTCGATTTTGACCAGATTCTGATTCAGGCCCACCATCATTTTCGACAAGGGCAACACGAAGTAGGGCAGCGCCGATGTCATATGGCCGATAAAGCTGGGAGCGGCGGTGTGTACTGAATGCGCCACCAAATTCTGCATCATCTCTTCTGTGTAGTCAGAAACAAATCTGGGTTGACGCGGGATTTCAAAGGCCTGGAAATCCTTTTCGATTTCACTCAGGGGCTTTTCCAGTGCGGCGATATTCTGGGTCAGGAAACCGGCGAGATCTTCAGACAATGCCTGCTCTATGCGGCTCAGGGTCGATTCCGGTGCTTCGGGCACGGTAAAGATACGCATCAGAGAGTTTTCTGAGGCGGTGGCCTGGCGTTGCTTGCTGGCGGTCATGGGGCTTTGGTCTCACACTGTATCTGCCTGTGTCTGCACAGGTCTTGAAATGGCAGCTCACTTTACTGCAAGGATTGCGGTCAGACAAGTTGAAACTGAAGCGAAAAAGCGGCGGGCCACAGAGGTTGACCCGCGAAAAATCAATTGGCGTTATTCAGTTGCAGAGCCAGCAGAGCGGCGATATTGCTCGAGGTGCGCTGCAGATTGGCTCTGGCTTCGGCCAGCGCCTTGGGCAAGTCGCAGGCCGAGGGAATGATATCAAAAATGGCGCTCATTCCCTGCTCCAACACCAGCTCTGAGCCAGCTCCCAAACAGCCGGCAATACCAATCACGGGAATGTTGCGCGCCTTTGCCAGGCGCAAAACTCCCATGGGCGTCTTGCCATAGATAGTTTGTCCATCTATGCGTCCCTCGCCGGTGATAACCAGTGCTGCGCCTTCGAGTTTGGCATCCAGCCCCACAGCCTGCATGACTATGTCGATACCGGGGCGCAGCTCGGCGCCCAGAAATGCCATCACCCCAAGTCCCATGCCACCGGCGGCGCCGGCACCACTTTGCAGGCGCTTATCTTCAAAGCCGCTCTGAGCCAGGATATCGGCAAAGTGGCCGAGGGCGGCGTCAAGCTCGGCGACCATTTCCTCAGTGGCTCCCTTTTGCGGCCCGAATACCGCCGAAGCGCCGCGCTCGCCACATAAAGGGTTGTCCACATCACAAGCCACTTCAAAATGGCAGTCAGTGAGCGCCGGATGCAGTTGGCTGCAGTCCAGTGTTGCCAAGGCCGCGAGCGCCGCCCCGCCCGGGCTCATTTCCAGCCCGGCACTATCCAATAGTTTGGCGCCCAGCGCCTTGGCCATACCGGCGCCGCCATCATTGGTGGCACTGCCGCCAAGGCCTATGATGAAGTGGCGAATGCCACGTTCCATGGCATCGACAATCAGCTCGCCGGTGCCGTAACTGGTGGTGAGCCTTGGATTGCGAAACGCCGGGCTGACATGATGCAGCCCGGAGGCGGCCGCCATTTCGATAACTGCGGTTCGGATGCCACTGGTGCCACCCTCTGTACCCAGAATGCCGTAATGGGCCTTCACAGCTTGTCCGAGTGGGCCACAGACTTCAAGCTCGACCAGGTGACCATTGGTCGCATCGACCATAGATTGCACTGTGCCTTCGCCTCCGTCGGCCACCGGCACTTTGAGGTACTCGGCATCCGGCAGCCTGTGTTTAAAGCCTGCTTCAATTTCATTGGCCACTTCGAGGGCGCTCAGGCTTTCCTTGAAGGAATCCGGCGCTATCACTATTTTCATCTGATTTCCTGTACAACGGGCTGCCGGTGAAACCGGCAGCAGCAAGGGAAGAGTTTAGAGCAGAACCAGGCTAAGCAGCCAGACGAAGATGATGGCGGTGATCCCCTGAATTAGGGTCGCCATAGTCTGAGCCCGATAGGCCTGGGCTACGCTCATACGGCTAAACTGAGTGACTACCCAGAAGAAGCTGTCGTTGGCGTGGGACACTGTCATGGCTCCGGCGCCTATGGCCATGACGGTCAGCACCCGGCCCATTTCGCTGCCAAGGCCGATATCTCCCAACATGGGGGCCACCAGAGCCGAAGTGGCTACCAGCGCCACTGTGGAGGAGCCTTGAGCCGACTTCAGTGCCGCCGCCACCAGGAAGGGCATAAAGATACCTATACCCAGAGCCGACAGTGAAGTACCGATAAAGTCACCGATAGGCGTGGCTTTGATCACAGCGCCAAAAGCGCCGCCGGCCCCGGTGATCAGCAGTATGGGGGCGGCAACAGCCAGGCCCTGTGAGATACGATCGGAAAACTCTTTGACCTTGTTGTCGCCCTTGATCAGCAAGAGTGACAGCCCCAGGCCTATCATCAAGGCATTGAGCGGTTGGCCGAGGAAATGGAACAGGCTGAACAGCATGCCTTCACCCATGGGCTTGGAAGGGAAGGCGGCGATAGAGCCAAGGCAGATCAGCAAAATAGGAACAAAAATAGGTGAGAACGCCGCCAAGGGGCTTGGCAGTTTGCCATAAGCAGCCTTGAGTGTTTCAAATTCTTCGGCAGAAGCCTTGAGCTCTTCGGCGCCTTCGCCATCCGGCTCAGTGTTCATAAAGCGGTTGGCCCAGAGCAAACCGGCGAAGGCGGCAACGGCAGAAACCAGGATACCGACGGCAATCACCAGCCCCAGACTGGCTTCCAATTGCAGGTTACCGGCGGCGGCAATCGGGCCGGGAGTCGGCGGCACAAAGGTGTGGGTAGCATAGAGGCCGGTGGCCAGGGCAACGCTCATGGCAACGCTGGAAACCTGCATTCTGTTGGCCAGCGACTGTTTCAGGCTGTTGAGGATCACAAAGCCCGAGTCACAAAACACCGGGATGGAAACGATATAACCTATGATGGACATGGTCAGGGTCGGGAAACGCTGCCCGAGCACCTTGATGACCACATCGGCCATGGTGATGGCCGCGCCGCTCTTTTCCAGCACTGTGCCTATGATAGTTCCCAGGACTATCACCAGCCCTATGTAACCAAGAATACCTCCAAAACCACCACTGATGGTTTTGGCGATTTCCCCGGCGGGCAGGCCGAATCCGAAGGCGGCGATAAATGACGCCAGCAGCAGCGTCAAGAAAGGGTGTAGTTTAAATGTTGAGGTGGCGATGACAATAAAGATGATCACCGCCAATAGTACTAGTACCAGGCTCATAAGTGTCCCTTATTGGGTCGTTATTTGTGTAGGGTTGGGGCGCCGGCGCGAAGGCGGGCTGGCGATTATTATCCCAGTTGCCGCGCCGTGATGGCTTTAGGGGAAAATACGGAATTCCCCCCTGAAAGAGGGTAGTTTTTTGTGCGTATGCACAATTATTTGTGTTCCAGGCGGCTGAGGACTTCTCCCAGGTAGAGTTGCAGCAATCCATCCAGGCTTTGCAGCTCTATGCCGGTGATTTCACTGATACGCTCCAGGCGGTATCTCAGGGTATTACGATGAATAAACAGGGCCTTGGCACACTGTTGTTGGTCGCCGAAGTGTTGCAGATAGGCGCTGAGAGTGCGGGTCAGCAGGCCCTTTTTGTCATGCTGCTGCAGTTTGCGAAAAGGCGCTGCCAGCTCCTGACCGCGCCAGCTATCGACCAGTCCGGCCAGCAATACCGCCAGCGCGTGATCCTGATAGAGGTATTTGGTCTTTTCCGGCGCCCGTTTCTTTCCCAATCTCAGGGTTTCCAGCGCGGTATGAAATGAGCGCCTAATACCGCCTTCACCGGGGAAGAAATGCCCCAGCGCGATTTTGAGCCGGCCCTGGGTGTCGGCCGGCAAACGGGCAAGCAGTTTCTCGATTCGCAGATCCTCAAGCGCCGGATCCCAACTGCGACCATCGAGAAAGGCGGGTTTGAGGATCACCAACTGATCCATGGCGGTCATGGCCACCAGGTTGTCCCTTTGGGGATACTCGAGCAAGCGTTGGATCTCCTTGAGATCTGTGGCCTTGCTTTCGCCTTTGGCGAGCTCTATCACGGCAGCAACTCTGGGTTTTTGCAGATCTATCTGCAGCTGGGCAGCCCAGGCACAAAAATCGCTTTCGCTATAATTGTCCCGTTTCAGCAGTTGCAGAATAAATTCTTCCCGTTGGCGTTTATGCCAGAGATCCAGCTCGAGAGAGTTGGCTTGCTCGACCATCATTTCGGCGGTCATTTTCAACAGCTCACCATAGCGCAGCAGCTCCGCTGGATTACCGGTAATGCCGACAACGCCGATTATCTTGCCGTGATAGTGCAGCGGCAGGTTGACCCCGGGTTTGACGCCATGCAGGCTGTGGCGACTGCCTTCATCTATCACTACGGTGCGGTTTTGGGCTATGGCCAAAAGGGCGCCTTCATGGACACTGTTGAGCCGCTGCTTGTCGCCGGAGCCGAGGATCACCCCTTGACTGTTCATCACATTGATATTGTGGTCGATGATATTCATGGTGCGATCCACTATCTGCTGCGCGGTCGCGGCGTCGAGAAAATACATGCGAGCCTCTAGGGTCTGTTGACCTTTCATGGTTGAATTTTGCCCGTACTAGACGCGTTTTAATCGCGACGCAAGGTATGCAGCCTAGGGGCCTAGGTAAATACCTTGCAACAAAGAGTAAAGCGCGTCTAGCCGAGCCCTTTGGGTAGCATTTGTCGTTGTTTGGTATAAAAAACGACAAAAGCTGCAAAAACCATCTTCAAGGGTCAACAGACCCTAATGTGCCAATAACTCGGCGACTCTCTGCCTGAGTCTGGGTAACAGGTTTTGCTCAAATTCGGGGTGCTGTTTAAACCAGAGGCGATTACGCGGACTCGGGTGAGGCAGCACCAGTTTTGTCGGCCACAGCGAATCAGCTTCTGCCACGGCGGTACTGACGGACGCCTTGGCCAGCGGACTGCCCTTGATGTGCCAGGCCATGGCGTATTTGCCAAGGATCAGCGTCAGCTCAATATTGGGCAGGGCGGCAAAAAGCCTTGGGTGCCAGGTGGCTGAGCATTCTGGCCTCGGCGGCATATCACCCTGTTTTTCAACCGTTCCCGGATAGCAAAATCCCATGGGAATGACGGCAAACCGCCTGGGGTCATAAAACTGTTCGCGGCTCACCCCCAGCCACAGCCTTAGCCGGTCGCCGCTGGCATCGTCAAAAGGCAGGCCACGTTCATGGGTTATTCTGCCGGGCGCTTGCCCCGCGATTAAAATCCTGGCGTCAGGGTGGGCCTGCAGTATCGGCTTGGGCGGCAGCGGCAGTTTATCCCGGCACTGGGTGCAGGCTCGCACCTCATCGAGTAGCGGGAAATCACTGGGCAGAGCGGCAGTTTTCATCATATTTCCTGGTTTTTGATGGATATCAGACCCTACTTAGGCTTAGAAAACTAGGCTCCGAAAATCAGGCTCCGAAGACTAGGCTCCGAAAATCAGCTACCGAAAAAATGTTGCCAGGCCTGAAAGCCTTCATACAAAGTCAGCCCCAGCGCCGCGAGCAGCAACACTATCCGGCTGAGCTTAAAGCCGTTTTCTTTACACTGCTGCCAATCAGGAGCACTCCAGGCGATAAGCATTGCCGGTATAGTCAGCGGCCAGATGATATTGGCCAGCAGCAACAATAAGGCAGAGGTTGCCAGCAAGCGCCAACCAGCCTGAGGCCCGGCGACTTTGGCCGAGTTTTTCAGTTGCAGTGGCAACAACGCCAGCGCCACGGCTATCAACACCAGGCCGAAGTTCATACTGAGATCGGCAATAGAAGCATGATCCCAGAATACAAGTAACAGGGTAATGAGCGGAATGGGCAAGGCCCAATAGATATGGCTGTGGACAAACCCAGGGCGGCTATATTGGCCGTTGAAGTAAAAAACCAGCTGCAGTAGCAGGTTAACCAGAGTAAAACCACCCAGCACCAGTATGGTAAACACCCCGGCCATTAAACCGTCGGGTTGTGCGGCCATGGCCGATAGCGGAAAAAGGGCGACCAAGGCACAAGGATATTTCAACTTCATCAATAGATTCTCATCATAAAGGTTGCGCCTTACATTGGCTTAAAGGCGGAAGGCTTGCAAGTTCTTGATGGCCGTTATGGGATGGCTCTGAGACTATGAGGAAAAAAGGGGCAGTTCCGTCCGCCCAAGCTCACAAGGTAACAGGGAGGTGGGCCGGGGGAGCCGGCCCACGAAAGGTAAACTAATCTGCTGTAGCTTCCTTAGTTTTGAAAGGGGGTGTTTTCAGCAAAGTATTCGTGGCTGTCGGCATTTTGAATCGCCTGGGAAGGATTACTCAGGGCCAGCGATTTGGCGCCACTTTGGCCGTAGACAATGTCATCGGTTCCCGCCACCACATTGAAGTGACTCATTTCATGGACTATGGTGCCGCCCTTGGAGTCGGTGCCCGATACCGGTGCGCTCCAGAAGGCGTTACACATGTAGATCTTGTAGGGTTGAGTCGGGTAAACGTAGGCGTAATAGCTCTTCTTGCAGCTGCAATCGAAGGTCAGTGGCTGATTGTTCAAGGCCGAGTCTATGGCACTGAAGTTACTGCTGACGCTATTCCAGCGGCTGCTGTTGTAGCTGCCAAACCAGGTGGCATAACGCACCGAGCTTGAGGGGTTGTTGTTGCTCGCGAGGTATTGCTTGCTGTCGGCTGCCATGGCGCGGGCGGCGTCCAGCCCCGCCAGAATATCGCTCTGTTGGGAATTGCTGCAACGGCCGGTAAAGCTGATACCGTCGGGCGCCGTACCGCCATCGCCACTGCCGGGTTTACCCTTGTTGGCGCCGGACTTGAATTCACGGCCTTCCACATAGAAGCTGACCGGATCTGAATGTATCCCTTCTATCCCTAAGCGGGCCAGCTTCTTTTGTTGGCCCGGGTTGGGGGAGAAGAGTTGCAAAGAACTGACATCATAGCTTATCTCGTAGTTGCCGCTGCTGCTCATGTCGTAAAGTGAGGACAACTCTACCTGATAGGACACACTCTCACCGGATTTGAGCTTGATATAGTCCTGTTTGCCGGGCGCCGGGCGTTTGAAATGGGCGCCCAGATAGTGACGGTCAAGGCCATCGGCATTGACTTTGAACAGGGATTCTTCCACTCCATCAGCGGCTGTGTACCACTTGAGCAGTTTTACCGGCTGGTTGGCGTCATTGGTCAGGGTCACAGTGACCAACACGTTATCACTGGCCTTATAGCTCTGCTGGCTCATCTCCAGGCTGGCACGAATGCCATCGGCCAGCACGCTGGTACTGGAAAGGGCCGCGAGCAAGGCTATTCCTTGTAGTGTATGAGTGATTCTCATGCCTTTGTCCTCAGGTCATATAGTCTTAATTGTTATGTTTGTTACAAAAATGTAACGTTTTGCGGTGTAAGCTGCAAAAAGGGCCGCTGGCAAGAGGAATTTTACCGAATGCTTGTTGGTTTGAGGTGAAGGCGGGAAGAGATAAAAAAAGCCCGCGAAAAGCGGGCTTTTGGGAGCTAAGAGCGAGAATTACAGACGGTAGTTGACGCTCAACATGATCAGGTGAGCCGTGTAGTCATGGCTGTTGTCACCAAAGCTGACCAGGTTCCAGATACCATCCGGGGCGATATCGTTACCTGCGTCATTGTCCTCGTATTTCTCCATCTTGTAGTCAAGACGCAGCGCCATTTTCTCAGTAGCCTGATACTGGGCATAGAGGTTGACGTTGTGCACTTTGGCGTAGTAATCGCCATAGTCGCCTGTGATGCCTTGGCGTACCTGAGTGCTGGAATCCGAGTCAGAGTAGGTGTAATCCAGCCCCAGACGCAGTTTCTTCTCCAGCAGGTTGTCGTAGGCCAAACCGGCACCTATGACGTCCACCTTGTCTTCCACGGTTCCTGTCCAGGTGACAGTGCTGAAGTTGCTGCTGCCGGCCTGATCTGAGTCTATGGTCTGATGGTTGTAGAAGGCGCTCAGGCTGAGATCGTCTGTCAGCAAATAGCTGATGCTGGCGTCATAGCTGAGGTCTTTGGATTCTGTCAAACCGATAACCGTGTTGTTGTAGTCATCCAGCGCATAGCGGGCACCGAAATCCAGGGTCAGGGTGTCGATAGGGCTGTGAGTCACCCTGGCTTCAACCTGAGTGCGCTTGCGGTCGGCCAGATTGTACTTGCGCAGCAACTTGTTGGACTCGGAAGAGGTCCATTCAGATGCTTCGTACTCTGAGCCATCGCGCTTGCCATAGCTGCCCTTGATCCACATATTCCAGTGTTCAAAGCTGTTGAGACTGAAACGGGCCCAAACGCTGTTCTCGTCGGTGATTTCCCTGTCCTGATAGCTGCGTTCATCACGACGGTAGTCATAACCTGCGTCCAACTTCATGCCGTTGGCAATCCGGTAATCCATGGCCAACTTGGCCTTGTGACTGGTGTTGTCATAAGGGGTGTTGTAGGCCACACGACCACTGACGTTATTGATACTGATCTGGGTCCATTCCTGGATCTGGGTTTGGTTGTCCCTGTCGTAGTAATCATAACTGCCGCTGATCCGCAGATTGCGGGTGGCGCGTTTGACCGCCTTGAGGTTCATCCCCAGGATATCGACTTTGCCATCCAGGGATTCCTGCGGCAATTGATAGCCGTATCCCGAGGTGATAAAGGCCTCATCCTGGGTCATCTGTCCGGCGAACAAACGGCCGCTGACCACGGCGCCTTTCTGGGCAAATTGGCCGCTCAAGGTCACAGTGTGAGACTCGTTATCCGGATCCAGGCTCATATAGCCCACTCTTTGGGCACCAAAGGTTGGGTTGAAAGCGTTGTCGAATCTCAAGGTCTGGATATCATTCTTGAAGAATGAACCATTGTAGTTGAGTGCGGTAAACCAGTTGTCACCCTTGAGTTTAATCCCGGCCTCGACGGTATCTGTGGTGTAGTCCACAGGCTCGGCCAGCATCATTGACTGGTTGAAGAAGCTGCCGGATGCAGTTTTCAGGCCGGTTTTTTCTTCGCGCATATAGGTGACATAGGTGCTCCACAGCTCCTCACCCTGATATTCAAGACCCAGGCCTGTGCGCTTGCGCTTGAGCGACAGCTCCACTGGGCTCAGGCTGTCATACAGCATGGGCATCTCGTTGCTTCCACCGGCTGTCTGCCAGTTGGCCGGCAGTGTCAGGTTGCCGCTGCCAATTCCCAGGTAAGGACTCATGGCAGAGTCAGTCTTATAGGTGTGGATCTGACGGTAGTTCAGGTTGATATTGTACTGTCCGAGTTTACCGGCATTGATATCGACCCGGCCGTTTTCCATACCCAGGTTATCGGCTTCGATACTGGCTCGATAGCCGTTTTCACCGCGATAGTTCAGGTCTGCATCCACCTTGCCGGCAAAGTCATCTTCGGCGGCAAAGGCGTTGGCAGAGCGGATATCGTCAGAGTCGTTATAGCCAACTCCGGCACCAATAGTACCGGATACACCGGTTTCACTGACGCAACCCTTACAGCTCCAGGCCGAAAACTTGACCTTTTCGGTATTGGCATTGGCCAGGTCATAACCGTCGGCGGCCATCGCCAGACTGGCAGGAGCCAGCAGAGCCAGGGTGATCAAATTAAGTTTGAATTTCATCTTCCCGCCTCCTTAGCGTTGGAACAACTTGCCGGATGGATGGTTTGAACCATGGATCTGGCTGTGACAGTTCAGACAGCTGCGACCACCGGTAAAGGCGTTGTCGTTGACCTGAGAACCCATGCCTGTGTTACCCAGATAAGCACGGCTGGCGTGGCCGTCGCTGGCGTGACACTGTTGGCACAGTTGCGGAGCGCGGGTCTTAAGCATGCCATCGTTGACACTGCCGTGTGGATTGTGGCAAGTGACACAATTCTCAGTGACGGGTGCATGCTCCCAGAGTTTTGGGCCGCGCTTCTCCGCATGGCAGCTGTAACAAGTGTCATTGACTGACGCCTTGTTCAGATCGGCATCGGTCGTGCTGCCGTGAGGGTTGTGACAGTCGCTGCACACCATCTGTGCCCACTTCAGCGGGTGGCTGGAACGCTTGTTCATGTCAGCCTTTTGCTTGGTGTGGCAGCTGGTACATACTTCCATCTCAGTGTTCTTGGAGAGCACAGGGTCCTTGGCGGTATGCACGCTGTGGCAAGAAGCACAGGCAACATCGGCGTTGTCGTGGTGACCGCCGTTCCAGGACATACGCTTGTCATCCTTGTGACAGGAGAGACAGACGCTGTTCTGCTTGTCGGCCGCCAGGGTAGAACCCTTACCGAAGGTAATCATGGGTTCGTTACCGCCACGGTTGTGTTTGCCCATGGGGCCGTGACAGGCTTCGCACTGAAGTCCGGCCATAGGACTCTTGCTGGAGTCGATGGCGCCGTGAACCCCTTTGAACAGGTCCATGACTTTTTCTGACTTCTTGTGGCACATCAGACAGGAGTCGGCACCCTTGGGAGAGTAGCTGCCTTCGGCAAACTTCTGATCCAAGGTAGCTTCCACTTCTTCCGGGCTCATTTTGGCGTCCCACTTGGCGGCGTGCGCCGCATGGGTGACACCAAAAGATAACACTGCCGTCGCCAAAAGGGCGCTTAGCAGTGTTGGTATATTTTTGCTGATTCTCATATTAGGCATCCTTAATTTGTCCAAACCCTTGAAAGACGGGGGAGGGGTCTCCCCCGGCCTGGGCAAATTACATCTTCACCTGAGTGTGATCTGCGGCGGTTGGCTTGTGGCAGTAGAAACAGGTTTCCAGCTGCGCAGCCTGGTTGGCAGCGGTGTAATCACCATCTACCACAGCGCCGTAGGCTTCCAGTTGCTCCTTGGTGTGTACCATGTAGTCGCCACCGACAGTGTGACAAGAAGTACAGGTAGCAGTGACAGGCGTGGTGTACATGCCTGCTGAGGTTGCCAGAGCCCCCTTGTTCTTGAAGGCATCAAGATTCAGGTCGTTGTGACAGGCTGAACAGTTGCCACCGATCAGGCCGTGAGCCTTTTCAATGTGGGTCTTGTGCAGTTTCATCTCCAATGCGCCTTTGTTGGCACCGCTGGCGTAAGTACCATCTGGGGTATGACAGGCCACACAGCCATCAACACCGACGGTGAGCTTGCCGTTTACTTCGCGGCCCAGCTGCTCTGTCATCACAAAGCCGGCATGGTGGCCTTTGTGCAGTTCGAAGGTGTCGCTGTGACAGCCCTGACAGGTAGCGAAGTTCACTGAGTCGATATGACGGTGACTAGGTGCATCACCTGACTTGGTACCGAAGGCCAGTTGAGCTTTCATGCTGGTAGTGGCAACGCCATCGGCACAGGCGATGAGCTCGCTGCCTTGGTTGCACATTTCCAGACCGATAAAGCTGAAGGCGGTATCGGCATCACCGGCACCGAAAGGCAGGTCCTGAACGGTGAATTGCAGCTTGCCGTCAACCAGAGTCACGGCGTCCTGCAGCTGGCCGTCTTTAACCAGATCTTTGGCGACCTTGGCTTTACCGCTTCCTGGGCTGACGTTGTAGCCCATGACAGGGAAGTTAGGGCCTACGTTGGTGATGGTTTCCAGACGCTTGATCTTGGCCAGTTCGTTGTTGGCATCCAGCGCATTGCCGGCCTTGTCCAACAGGGTCACAGTCAGAGTCGCACTGTTGTCGGCGCTGCCGGTCAGTTCTGCTGCCAGACCGCGCTGAGCGATAACGGCACGTTTGTCACCGGTTACACCTGTGTGCAGCTCTTCTGTCCACTTGCTGTTGTGACAGGCGATACAGTTGGAGTTGTCGGTTTGTTGGCTGTGGCCCTGACCGGCAGCAAAATCTATGTTGCTGTGGCAGCTACCGCAACTTGCAGCTGTAGGTACTTTGGACCAGTTGCCCCAATCGGGCGTCAACTCGACATTGGTGTCGTTGTGACAGGATTGGCAGCTGTTAAGCGCATCCAGACCCAGATCCTTGTGCTTGGTATGGATCATGGCGTTGAATTCATTGCCTGGTTTTACCTTGCCTGAGGTGTGGCAAGTGGCGCAATAGTTAACATCTGAGTAGGCGCCGCCGTGTTTGACGTTGGCCAAATCACCGTGACAGGTATTACAGCTATCTGTACTCACCAGCTTACGGCTGTAAGCCGCGGAGGCACCTGAGTCGGCACTGAAGTCGACGAAAGCGTTGCTGTTGGGGATCAGAGTGCCGTCAGGCAGCGGCGTATTGTAAGCGCGCAGCAGTACCCGCTGGGCCAACTCAGGGTTGAAGCTGATAGTGTCTTTACTCAGCTCATTCAAGGTCTTGCTGAAGGTGTAGCTGTAGCTACCGTTTTTGTGGTCAACGAAAGTACCTGCGCAGCTGCTGCTTACAGTGCAGTCTTCGTTGCCGAAATACTGCCACTGAGAGGCATTACCTGCACCGGTTGCGCCTTCCGGCAGCAACTGAGCGGCGGCAAAGCGGAACTTCTGCAGGCCAACTACCGGCATATCGTCTTCGTTGGTCACGGTAAATTCAACCGTTGGGATACCGCCTTTGACAACAGCTTGCTCAAAGCTGAAATGCAGCTCTTTGATTTCACCTGCAGGCTCGCCGCCTGGGTTACCTGGATTACCATCGTTGCCATCATCGCCACCACAGCCACCTAAGGCCAGAGTAGCTGCACTGGCTGCCAGCAGCAGTGCGATTCTGGTTTTTTGTGCGTTCATCATCTTGTTCCCTGCAATAGTGGAAGTATCTGGTTTAGGGAGTGGCTGAGTCATCTCAACCAAATTGATTATGTAATTGGCCCTTAACCCGATACCGGAAATAGGATTTCCCTCGAAAAGGCTAACTCAAGCAGGGCCGAAAAGCTGCATGACTGGTGTTAATGTGTGACTTGGATCTTTCTATTTATAAAGAGGTATTTGAGCTGGTAGGGAAAACTTAATCTCGATCAAAAAAACGCTGTTTTTTAATTCGATTTTGGCAATTTGGCAGATAAAAAAAGAGAGGCCGAAGCCTCTCTTTAGGGTTAAATTTTAGTGGCTGAAGCCCCAGTTGGAGTGAGCTTCCAACAGCTGGGAATCAGTATGACAGGTAGAACAGGCTTCTTGGCCTTTCTGGGCGTCATAATCACTTGCAGCTACACCGTGGCCTGTACCTATCACACCACCATTGGTCACTATGTGGTTGATAGTGGTTTCACTCAGGCCGTATGGCGGCTGGTGACAGCTGGCGCAGGCGGCAGTCTGTGGTGATACCAGAGTCTGTTCTGTGCCATCTTCAGTCTTGCCGAAGGCAACCGGAGCGGCATCGGCGGCAATTTTCTTCAGTGAGAAGCCGTCTTTACCGTGACAGGTCTGACAGTCTGTCTTCTTGAAGAAGCCGTTGCCTGAGCTGTCATACAGGTAGTGCTTGGAGTGCACTATGTACGCCAGGTTGGATGAGCCGTCACCCTTCTTGTCGCGGGTACCGTTGTGGCAGGAGGCACAACCGTCGATGTCGTTGGAGAAACGGTGCTTGATGGCAGTGGTGTGACACTGCTGACAAGCTGTCATTTCGGCATGTTGAACCCTTGGCGTCTTGTCGACTTTGCTGCCATCCACATTGAAGTAGGCTGTGTCAGATGGCACGTAAGGGCCGGAGTTAGGGATAACACCGTCTTCGACTGGCTTACAGTCGGCTACAGCGCCTTTGCCATCGAAGCAGACATGCAGCTGGCTGCTCAAGGCCACTTTAACCTCTGGCGTACCCATGACTTCGGCTACTTTGAAGTCGCCGTCGCTGAAGGTGACATCTATGCTGCCGTCGGCGCCCTCACTGAAGTGGTCGTAACCGACTTTCTGGTAGTTAACCAGGAAGTCGTCTTTGACCACACCGTTGAAGACGATGGCGCTGGTGAAACCGCCGTGTGAGTACGGGCTGGAGTCAATTTGCGCCAGTGTCACATTGGTGTCGCCGTGCTTGACAGTCATGTTGGCCTTAATGGTCTTGCTGGCCTCATCATAAGTCATGCTGTTGAAAGTAACGCTGGTCTTGGCAGACTGGGCACTGTCGTTGTTGCTGTAGTGGGCGCGTTCGGCACCTCGGCCATGGCCATCAGGATCGCTGTGACAGGAGACACAGTTCAGTTTGTCTTCTTTAATCTGGTTGTTTTCTGCATCCCAGTGCCAGGAAGGTACGGCATACTGGCTGTTGTGGCAGCTCAGACAGGTTGCAGCATCCAGATCGGCTTTCCAGGCATCGGCCATCGCCAGGTTTTCATCTGGTTGGTGACAGGTCTGACAGTTGCTGGCTGATTGCGGGAAAATGCCGTTGTAGAAGGCATGGCTGTGCACTTCGTGCGCCATGGCCTTGATGGAACCATCAAATTTATGGCTACCGATCACTTGGCCATTTTCGTCCTTGTCATCCTTCATGTAGCTGTTGTAGTCAGTGTGACAGAAAGTACAGCTTTCCAGAGTGACGTGTTTGCCGCCGTGCATGGCCAGTTCACCGGCATGACCGGGTCTGTGACAGCTTTGGCAGGTTTCATCGGCGATAACCGGCTTGGGTTTGGCCTGAGTGGTATCGGAAGAGGGCTGCCAGTAGAAGAAGCTGTTGTTAACCAGGTTAACGTTGGCCGCATTGGCTGTTTTGATGCCCAGGTAAATACCATTGACCATATCGGCCTTGTAGTCGTATTTACCCAGGGTATCTATGGCTTTGTTCAGTTTCAGTGTATAGGTGCCGTCCTGATTGTCGGTCAGACAGTCTTCGCAGTTTTTACCCTGGAAGTAGGAAGAACCCGTGTAGAAGCCGTCACCTTTGTCTTTGTTGAAGTAGCTCAGCCAGATCTCTCTCGCTTGGCCTTCTACATTGGTCAGGCCTTCAATCTCATCTTCGCTGCCGACACGGCCGAAGGAGACTGCACCTATGTCAGTGTTTTTCAAACCAAAGACGGCGGCGCCGTTGGCATCGGACAAACTGAAGTTGATTGTCAGGAAGCCATTGGTGTCTACAGATGCTGAATTAATCTTGGATTTCAGCGTGTTGACTTTGCTTATGGGTGTGCCGACAGGACCTGGCTTACCAGTCTCACCATCCTTACCGTCGCTGCCACAACCGGCCAGCATCAGAGACAGCAAACCGGCACCCAACATCGCTTTAGTCGCGGCATTGAAATTAAACCGTTTCATCATGATATTTCCCTGCAAGTGATTTTAATCATCACTAACCAAAGGTTAAATAAGAATAAATCTCATTAACCATGGAAAGTGTGTGGAATTATTTTTCCAAGGCTAAGGCTACCCAAGTGGTGGGGATTAAGCAGTCACTTTAGATGGGTTATGTGATTAAGATCCGACTATTTCTTTAGGGGTATACGGCTAGATCAAAAAACGTTAATCCTGATCAAAAAAACGTGTTTTTTGAAAGAGTTTTTAACGAATTTTGCTGCATAAAAAAGGGAGGCACGTGCCTCCCTTTGGTAGCAAAACGCAAGTTAATTGCCGTGTGCAGTCATCAGCTGAGCCGGGGTATGACAGGTGGCACAGGCCTCTTTGGCACGATTACGGACATCGGTCTCATCCATGCCATCCAGAATACCGCCGTTGGCTTGAATATGCGATTTGGCCGCATCGCTGAGGTACTGTTGGTGGCAGCTCAAGCAGGAGCCTGCATCTGAGGATACCCAGATATCCGCGCCGCTATTGCTGATGTCACCATAGCGCCAGACACGATCCGGTGAACGACCCAGAGTGATACCTGTGACGCTGCCGGAAGACTCGGCATGACAGGTGGCACAATCGGTTTTCAGCACAGTGCCGGACTTAAGCCCTGCATACTTGAGGAAGTGGCCCTCACGCTCGTGTGCCTTCCAGGCAAAGCTTGAGGGGATCTTGCCACCGGGATAATCGGCGTCATTTCGCAGTGTCTTATCCGGTGTATGGCAGGTCTGGCAGTTGACGCCATTGTCATAGTGATGGATCTCCTTGCCATGACAACTTTGGCACTTGGTCGGATCTATGATGGCTCTGCGGGCCACGGCATCCATACCGCTGTCGACACCATTGTTACCCCAGACAAAGCGGTAGGGCTCCTGCTGGATAGCCACAGAGCGAACACCATCGGTTGCGCAGTCTGTCAATTGAATATCGGCAACACCATAACCGCCGTTATTGAAGCAGGCTTCCAGTGCCGACCAGATTTCAAAGCTCTTGCCATCCGGACTTGCCGGCATATCAAACGCCGGAGTCAGAGTATAGCTCTTGCTGGTGGTGTCAAAACTGCCTTCACTGAGACGAATACGGCGCTGGCTGTAGGAGGCTTCGTTATAGGCAGGGTAGTCCTTGTCTACATCCCAGCCCACTATCATACGGCTGCCCTGATCGATAAAGCTTTGATCCATGGCGTTACCGTCTTTATCCAGCACCTGCACTTTAAAGGTCATCTTGCCGGCGTTGCTGCTGACCTCCAACACCTTGACGCTCAGTTCGGCTGCCAGAGTGTAGGCTTGCATTACATCACCGTGGCGCTTGGCTGCGCTGCCGGTACCGTGATAGGTATTGTCCGTGTTGTGGCAAGCCATACAGTCGGTGCTGGAGTGGTGGGATGAAGGCTTTTCCGTGTGACAGGCGACACAGGCGGTATTGCTCTTCTCTGCCTTGAACAGATCGGCATTAGCGGGAGCACCACTGCCTTCCTGGTGACAGACGCTACAGTCTGAAGCTGGCTTACGAGGGAAGCCGACCACACCATAGTCGTGGACGCTGCCGCCATAACCGACAATCTTGTACGGCGCCGGCACTTCATTGCCGTCGGCATCATAGGTATGCCGTTCGGCGCCGCGGTGAATGGCGTGGATCAGATAGGTGAACTCCACACTGTTACCGGACTCAGGATCTCCAGAAGTCGCAGTATGGCAGGAAGCGCAGTTTTCCAGCGCTATTCGACGTCCGCCGTGCAGCTCCAGGCTGTCAGGTTGGTGACAAGTGTAACAGGCATCAATGGTGACCACATTGCGGGTCTGGATACCTTCTGTATTGCCGCTGGAGGGTTGCCAATCATAATGGGCATTGGCGGTAACCTGAGGGAGTTTCAGCTCCAGTGTGGCCCTTTGAGTGGCATCGGCATCATAAGCTATGGCCAGCGGCTCTGTGACTTCGGCAATATTGACCTGATAACTATAGCTATAGCTGCCGTCACCATTGTCAACCAGACAGGTTTCGCAGGCGCTGGCGGCTTCGACTCCGGCCTGATACTGAGGTGATGGACTGAGGTTATCCACCCCGTCGGGAACCGTTGTCGGTTGTTTGAGGCTATTGATATAGGCTTGCCATTGGAATCCCCAATCGGCTTCTCTGGCTTCCTCTCCTTCACCTATGGTTTCGGTCACATGGGTCAGCTGAGCGATACCAAATCTGAGGTCATAATCTTTGTTCAGACCCAGCACAGCCACACCATTGGCATTGGTCAACATAAAGTCGACCGTGACCTTGCCTGCTTCTACTTTGGCGTCGGTAAACTTGACCTTGAGTGTGGGAGTGGCATCGATATTCACTCCGATCACGCCGTCCTTACCGTCTTCGCCATCCTTGCCGTCACTGCCACATGCCATGAGCGTCAGCGACATCAGAGTGGCCAATGCCAGGCGGGTATGCCCTGTAACCAGTCTTGAGCTTTTCATCATTATTTCCCTGCATTGCTTTGATTGCACGACTGAGCCAGCTTTTGAAGACCGGCCCGTTCCTGTAATTGCCGCCCTTAAAGGGCGGCTTATTGTTGTTACTGGGCGATAGGATGCACCTTGGTGACATCGGCCATGCCGCCCTGACCATGACAGGTGGCGCAGCTTTCCGTTCCTGCCTTGGCATCGGCTTCAGTGCCTTGGAACACGGCTCCCTGTTGCGTCATATGGTTGCGGGCACTATCGCTCTGGTGGCAGTTACTGCAGACTGCCGCCGTGGGGCTGGTGAAGCTGCCATCATCCAGACTCAAGGGTTGCACTGCCGGGCTGAGTGGCAGTGCCATACTCAGCACGCCATTTTCATCTTTGCTGTGGCAGTGAGCACAGTTGCCTATGTTCCCCGGGAATTGCAGCGTCTCGAACCCTTCAAAATTGGCCGAGTGCAGCGCATGGATCAACTGCTTGAAGTCGGCGCTGCTCGCTGATGGATTGGCAGCAGTGGCATCGGCCTGCATATTGGGGTTGTGGCACAGTTGACACTGGCCGGCCAAATCGTTGCGAGAGCCGTGGAAGTTCAACTGTTGATCGCCATGGCAGCTGCCGCAGGTTTCGTTGCTGACCACCTGGCGCCGTCCGACCGTGGTGAGGCCGGCCATGTTGAATGACTGATGGCTCGACTTGATGACCAGCACACTGGCGGCGCTGTCACTGCAGTCGACCAGCATGCCTTGGCTGGCACAGACTCGGCCCTGAATCGCCAGGGTACCGGCATCGGCTTCACTGCCGGCGGGAATAGTCAGTCCATCCAACTGATACTGATAGATACCATCACTGCCGGACAGCGGTACCACTTCATGCACCCTAATTGAGCGGGCAGAGCGGGTGGCGTAATCAAAGCTGGTGCCCCAGTTGGCGTAGACCCTGAGATCGTTGACAAACACCTGCTTGTCGGCGCTGTCGTTGTAGGCTGCACCTGTCTGCGGGTTACTCAGCTTGAGCGAGAAGCTCAAACTGGTGCCGCTGACACTGGCGTTGGTGACCTCGGCCTTGAATTGCTCTAGGGCCGCCATGTTCTCCTGATTGGCATGTACTTCGCGGGTCCAATCTGGATTGTGGCAAGCGACACAATTGCTGTTATCCGCTTGCGCCGGATGACCTTCGCCTTTGACGAAGTCGATATTGTTATGACAACTGCCACAGGACTCCATGGTTGGCACCCGGAACCAGTTGTGCTGTTCACTGAGGGTTTCATCCTCTTTATGACAGGTCTGACAGTCGGACAAGGGTTTGGGGAATCCGGCCAGATGTTTGGCATGGATCATTTGCGGGAAGATGTTTTCCGGATTGCTGACCCGAGTGGCATTGTGGCAGGTAACACAGGTTTCCACCTGGTTATAGTTACCGCCGTGAAACGCCAGGTCATTGTGACAGCTGTTACAGGTGTCGATGGAGACAATGTTGCGGCTGTAGGCCGGAGCACCACCTGGGGGCTGCCAGTCGTAATGGTCATTGGTTACCGGCAATGCGGTGCCATCGGCCAAGGTATCACCACCGAGTTTGATCACTACTCTGTGAGTGGCACCGGCGATTTCAGCTATTTCATTCATCCCGTCGAAAGGGGCACTGAAACTGTAGGAGTAGTTGCCATTTTTATGGTCAACATAGGTGCCAGGGCAGCTGCTGGAGCAGGTCTCGGCGGTGAAATACTGCCATTCACTGCTGTTCCCGGCCCCACTGCTGCCTTCCGGCAACAACTGCGCGGCAATGAAGCGTCCTGAGGAGATACCGACTACCGGCTCGTCATCCTGATTGGTGACCCGGTAATCTACCCGGGTAATGCCCTCTTCGAGAGCCGTTTCCTTGACCTCAATATTGAGCTTACTGATATTCATCGCCGGCTCGCCGCCCGGTTCGCCTGGGGTTCCCGGGTTGCCATCATCACCACCGCAACCTGAGAGAGCCAACATGGCGGTCAGCAGGGGCGCGCCTAGGTAAAACAGGTGAGTTTTTGGGGTGTATTCCTTTGACATCGCTCTTCGCCTCTTGCTCTTATAGGGAGTAACTCAGTGTCAGCCCCAGATAGTGGGCGTTATAGTCCTGGCCAAGATCTCCAAAGCTGAGTACGTTGGGGATGCTATCCGGGGTTAATCCCTGATTGAGCCAGTCACTGTCCTGATAGTGTTCAAACAACCAATCCAGCCTCAATGCCATCTTGTCGCTGAAGTGATACTTGGCAAAGGCGTTGAAGGTATGACGGCGTGAATAATAGTCGCCGTAATCCAGAGTGAGCCCCTGGCTGACATCTGTGTCGCTTTCGCCTTTTGAGTATTGCCAGTCGAAGCCCAGATCCAGTTGTTTATCCAGCAACTCGTTATAGTAGATGCCGAAGCCAGCGACAGTGCTGCTGTCGCTGGCACGGCTGTACCAACCGCTGGGGCCGAAAGAAGCTGAGCCGGTTTGATCTGTATCCTGCCAGTCCTGATTGAGCCAGGCATTGAGGCCAAACTGGGCTGAGAATTGATAGTTGCCACTGAGGCCATAGCCCCAACTGCTGACTTCATCCAGGCCGATAAGCGTCTCATCATAGTCTTGCTGCTTGTGATTCAGCGCCAGGCTGAACGACAGGGCATCGCTGAAGCGGTAATCGTTTTGCAGTCGCAACAGGGTTTGCTTGCGATCTGCCAACCAATACTGACGCATCCAGGGATTATTGGGGCTTTGGCTCAGCTCGGATGCCTGATAACTGCCGCCACTGCGCTCACTGAGTTCACCTTTGAACCACAACTGCCAGTCGCGGCTGGCACGCAGGTTCAGCTTGGCAAACACGCTGGATTGGAACAGGGATTCGCGCGCCAGATCGCTATAGCTGTGGTGTTCATACTCGTAACCTGCGTCAAGAGACAGGGCGCGGGTAAAACGGTAGTTGAAGGCGATATCGGCTCTTTGGCGGGTGTGGTCATAGGCCGCGGGCGTGGCGCTGCCCTGGTGCCAGCTGTCACTGCTCACCTGTGGCCATTCTTTAAATTGTGTCTTGTTTTCCCGGTCGCGATAGTCATAGCCGGCGCGAACCGACAAGCCTCTGCTGAGGCGGGTGGCATACTTGAGTTTGAGTTCCAGCACGTCAACCTGCATGTCGCCATCGATTGCGGGCAACTGGGGTGAAGGACCATTGATGGTGGCCGGTAACAGCGCCTGATCCTGAGACATGCGGGTGAATGCCGTGTGCATCAATATTTGATGTCCGGCCTCGGATAACTGCAGATCGGCACCGACCCTCAGCGCCTTGTTGTCCGGATTGTCGGCGAGTTGGCCATTATAGGCGGCGCCGAATGTGGGAAAGAAGGCGTTTTCCCAATAGAGTGCCTGATAGTCGTTGCTGTATTGGCTCAGGGTCGAATTGAAGCCGGCCAGCCAGCCCTTTCCTTTGAAATAGAGTTTGGCTTCCAGCTCGTCAGTACTGTCATCCACCCGGGTGGCCAATGCCATGGAGTTGGTAAGAAAGTTGCCGTTGGTTTGGCGGGTGCCATCGCGTTGCTCGTGACGGTAATTGAGCCCCGCCTTATAAAAGCTTCCCAGGTAATGGGCATCCAGGGTGAAGCGATCCCGCTTCATTTCCAGTCGCTGGCTTGTCAGGCTGTCATAAAGCCCCGGCATTTGCGAGGTGAGGGCAGCCGCTTGCCAGTTGTCCGGCAACATCAGTCTGTTGTCTTGATTGATATAGGGGCTCATGCCATTGTCCGGGCCGAAGTTGGCCAAGGCGCGATAACCCAGACGGATATCAAATTGGCCGGGTCTTCCGGTACTCAGGCTGGCGCTGCCGGTGTCATAGCCCAGTTTGTCGGCTTCAATGTGAGTACGGTAATCCTGTTCACCATAAAAGACGACATCGCCGCCAATGTGCCCCGTGGCGCCATCGGCATCTGTGCCACTACTGTTGGCAAACACCGCATTGTCGCCATCATTGTAGGCCACACCGGCTTCGAGCGTGCCGCGGCTTTCCTGTGGCAACTTGCACTGGCCGCAACTCCACTTGTCTTGCTTGAGCTCGGCGCGATTGGCCTGTTGCAGCGAATAGCCACCGGCCCAGGCCGGTGGCAGTGCACAGGCTATGGTGAGCGCCAGCAGTGATAGTTTCATCTGTGTCTGTTTCTCGATAACCATACTCAGCTCCTTATCGCTGCAAGAGTTTGCCGGATGGATGGTTGGAACCATGCACCTGGGTGTGGCAGTTCAGACAGGAGTTGCCGGCGTTATAGGCGTTGGGCATCAAGCCGGTTTGCTCATTGGCCGGGAAGTAGGCTCTGGCTGCATGGCCGTCGGAAGCATGGCATTGCTGACACAATTGAGGCGGTTTGGCCAACAGCATAGCTTCGTTGACGCTACCATGAGGGTTGTGACAGCTGGCGCAGTTGTCTGTAACCGGGGCGTGTTCCCACAGCTTGGGCCCGCGCTTTTCGGCGTGGCAGCTGTAACAGTTTTCGTTGACCGTCATCTGCTTCAGGCTGGCGTCCCCCAAACTGCCGTGAGGATTGTGGCAGTCGCTGCAGACCATCTGCTCTGTGCGTATCGGGTGCGCGGAACGTTTGTGAATGTCGGCACGTTGCTCTGAGTGACAGCTGCTGCAAACGGCGACTTCGGTTTCACGGCTCTGGATGGGATCCTGGCCTGTATGCACCTGGTGACAACTGGCACAGGAGACTCCAGCCGTGTCGTGGTGGCTGGCACTCCAGCCCAGACGCTGTTCATCCTGGTGGCAACTGAGGCAGACGCTGTTTTGCTTGTCAGCTGGTACCGGCGAGTCGGCACCAAAGGTGATCATCGGCTCCTTGCCGCCGCGGTTGTGTTTCCCCATCGGGCCGTGGCAGGCTTCGCATTGCAGATCGGCCATCGGAGATTGAGAGAGGTTGGGATTGCCGTGGACACCATCAAAAAGCGCCATTACCTTCTGGTTCTTCTTGTGACACATCAGGCAGCTGTCAGCACCCTTGGGGGAGTATTTGCCTTCGGCAAATTTCTTGTCCAGTGTGGCTTCAACTTCGGCCGGGTCCTGGTTGTCCCACGGGGTAGCTTTGGCCGGGAAGGCCAACAATAACAATAAGGGGAGAGCGCAACCCAACCCCCAAAGGCTTGGTTTACTCGAGTTATCCATTTTCATCATTCCATCCTGAGCGCGTTCATTGCCGATTTATAGTTATTAGGCATGCATCAGTAATTTACCGAATTGCTAATGTTAAAGAATAGAGCAAAAAAGTGACAAAGCGATAACTTTTTGATGATGCTTATGGGTAAAGAAGGCTGATTTAAAAAAGAAAACAACAAAGTGTGATCCATGCCTCGTTTTGGGTATGGTGTGTCTTTGTTCGAATTTGGGATCCGCCGCAGAAAAAGCCACGGTTCAGTTACTTTTATTTGCAGTTAAACGGTTTATTCCAGCTAGCTTTTGTCCCATAATAGCCAACACAATTGAAAACTATTATCGTTACCAGTTGAAAAGCTTGATCCAGATAAAGTTCTTATTTGACTGTTTCAGGTAGAATCGAATCATTACCCGCATGCTTGCATGCTGTTTTCAGTGGTAGAGGCAATGAAGTTAAGTGAATTGAAACCCGGTGATCGCGCCATGATTTCCGAAGTTGGCCATCTGGATCTGCCTGCAGTGGTCAAACGCAAGCTCCTGTCCATGGGGATCACCCCCAATACCTGTTTTTCTTTGATCCGCCGTGCTCCTATGGGATCCGGGTTGGAATTGGACATTCGCGGCAGCAAGTTGTGCATGCGTCAGGATCTGGCACAGATTATAGAGGTGGAAAAGGCCAATGACTAAGCAGTTCCATTGTGTCACTGTCGGTAATCCCAATGCCGGTAAGTCGACATTGTTCAACGCCCTGACAGGTGCCAATCAACAGGTAGGTAACTGGTCCGGGGTGACAGTCGAGAAGAAGACCGGCCACTTTTCGCTTAATGGCGATGATGTCTTTCTAACCGATTTACCCGGCATTTACGATCTTCTTCCCGCCGGTAGCAACTGTGATTGCTCGCTGGATGAGCAGATTGCCCAGCAGTATCTGGCCAACCAGAAAGTAGATGGCATTATCAACTTGGTGGATGCCACCAATATCGAACGTCACCTGTATCTGACAGTGCAACTGCGTGAGCTGGGTATTCCCATGGTTGTGGTGCTCAACAAAATGGATGCGGCGGTCAAGCGCGGCATTCGGGTCGATACCCAAGCCATGAGTCGAGAGCTGGGTTGCCCCGTAATAGGCGTGACTTCAAGAGAAGCCAAAGACGTCGAGCGGGTCAAGGAACAGGTGATAGAGCTGCTGGAAGGGCGGGTTTCAGAGTCGCCTTTGATGCTGCAATATGACGCCACCATTGAAACCGGTGTCACAGCCATTATGGGCAGCGACAGTCAATTAAGCCGGGGCCGGGCGCTGGCCATGTTGGCCAATGGCTTGGGCTGTGGTTCTTGCCAGAACAATTTGCTCGATGAACAGGTCTCCAGAGTGACGGATAAACTGGCACTGGAAGGCAAAGACATAGAGATCATGGTGGCCACCACACGTTTTGACTTTGTTGAGCGTGTTTATAAGGGGTCGGTCAATGCCGACGGCCAGCTGACCTTGAGTGACAGGCTCGATAAGTTGGTATTGCATCCTGTGTTGGGTATTCCGGTATTTTTGCTGGTGATGTACCTGATGTTCATGTTTGCCATCAACGTGGGCAGTGCCTTTATCGACTTCTTCGATATCAGTGCCGGCGCGCTGTTTGTCGATCATTTCGGGGCTTTGCTGACCAACATAGGAGCTCCTGCCTGGTTGGTGACTCTGCTGGCCGGTGGTATAGGTCAGGGTATTCAGACGGTATCGACCTTTATTCCGGTTATCGCGGCGCTGTTTTTGGCTTTATCTGTGCTGGAAGGCTCTGGCTATATGGCCCGTGCCGCCTTTGTGGTTGACGGCCTGATGCGCCGTATCGGCCTGCCCGGCAAGGCCTTTGTGCCCATGATTGTCGGTTTTGGCTGCTCTGTGCCTGCCATCATGGCGACCCGCACACTGGGCAGTGAGCGTGAACGTATTGTCACGGGTATGATGGCGCCCTTTATGTCCTGCGGTGCCAGATTGCCTGTATACGCCTTGTTTGCGGCGGCCTTTTTCCCTGATTCAGGTCAGAATCTGGTGTTCGGTCTCTACCTTATCGGTATTTTGGCTGCGATAGGCACAGGCCTGCTGCTGCGCAAGACCTTGCTGCCCGGTAACAGCAGTGCCGTAGTGATGGAGCTGCCAAGCTATGAACTGCCCAAGCTCAAAGCGGTGGCTTCCCGTACAGGTAAGCGTACCAAGAGCTTTATTCTCGGTGCCGGCAAGACAATTGTGGTTGTAGTGACTCTGCTCAACTTTATCAATGCCATAGGGGTCGATGGTAGTTTTGGCCATGAAGACAGTCAGGAGTCTCTGCTCAGTGTTGCCAGTCAGAAGATCACTCCGGTGTTTTCACCCATGGGGATAGAGGAAGACAACTGGCCGGCCACTGTTGGGATAGTAACGGGTATCTTCGCCAAAGAAGCGGTGGTGGGTACGCTCAATAGCCTGTATAGCACGGCTGATGGCGGTGATGGCGAGCTTACTCCATTGATGGACAGCTTCTCCGAGGCGCTGGCGACCATTCCGGCCAACCTGTTCGGCATAGTGATGGAAGATCCGCTCAAGCTGTCTGTGGGCCATGTTGAGGATAAGACGCTGGCTGCCGAAGAGCAGGGGGTTGATCAGTCCACATTCGGTGCACTGCAGGCAGGATTCAGCGGACAATTGGCTGCCTTCTCCTATCTGCTGTTTATTCTGCTCTACACCCCTTGTGTGGCCGCCATGGGTGCACTGGTGAATGAGTTTGGCAGTCGCTGGGCTACCTTTGCCGCTACCTGGACCTTTGCACTGGCTTACGGCAGTGCCACTGTGGTCTACCAAGGCGCGACTTTTGCCGAGCATCCATTGCAGTCCACCGCCTGGATAAGCTTCTTTGTCTTCGCCCTGATTGGTTTCTATATGTGGCTGAAGCGTAAAGGCCGCAAGACCCAGGAGATCATTCCGGGTATCAAGATAGTGACTGAGTAAGGTCGCAGATAAAAAGCAGCCATCTTGGCTGCTTTTTTGATCACGGCGCCGGGTTTGACGAAGTGCGCCGCAGTTTTTATTCTAGAAGGATTGTAACCGGGCATGATCTGTAGGATCATGCCTCTTTTCGTTAGACAGCCATTGTTCGCAAAGAGGAATTTCATGAGTCATGTGGACACCGAAGTACGTCCAAGTAACTTCATTCGCAATATCATAGATGAAGATTTGGCGAGCGGTAAGCACACCAATGTGCACACCCGTTTCCCACCAGAGCCTAATGGCTTCCTGCACATAGGTCACGCCAAGTCTATCTGCTTGAATTTCGGTATTGCCAGGGACTATCAGGGCCAGTGCAACCTGCGCTTTGATGACACCAACCCGGAAAAAGAAAACATTGACTATGTAAATTCCATTAAAGCGGACGTGCAATGGCTGGGCTTCCAGTGGGCCGGTGATATTCACTACTCGTCAGACTACTTTGATAGCCTCTATGGTTATGCCGTTGAGCTGATCAAAAAAGGTCTGGCTTATGTGTGTTTTCTCAATGGCGAGCAGATGCGCGAGTACCGCGGTACTCTGAAAGAGCCGGGCAAGAACAGCCCTTATCGTGATACCGGCGTTGAAGAAAACCTGGCGCTGTTTGAAAAGATGCGCGCCGGTGAATTTAAAGAAGGCGAGTGTTCACTGCGGGCCAAGATAGACATGGCATCACCTTTCATGTGTATGCGCGACCCGGTGATCTATCGGATCAAGTTCGCTCATCACCATCAGACGGGAGATAAGTGGTGCATCTATCCCATGTACGACTTTACCCACTGTATCTCTGATGCGCTGGAAAATATCACTCACAGCCTTTGTACGTTGGAGTTCCAGGATAACCGTCGCCTCTATGACTGGGTGTTGGATAATCTGGATGATTTCAAGATCCCCAACCGTACCCGTCAGTATGAGTTTTCACGCCTGAATCTGGAATATACCCTGATGTCCAAGCGTAAGCTCAACGAGCTGGTGGTACGTCAGTTGGTCAATGGCTGGGATGATCCCCGCATGCCGACTATCGCCGGTTTGCGCCGCCGCGGTTACACCCCGGCCTCCATCCGTGAGTTCTGTGATCGCATTGGTGTGACCAAGCAGGATAACCTGGTGGAAGTGGGTATGCTCGAAGCCTGTATCCGTGAAGAGCTCAACGACAATGCCCCGAGAGCCATGGCGGTTATCGACCCGGTTAAGGTGATCATTGAGAACTATCCTGAAGGGCAGTTGGAGCATGTCAGTGCGCCGGTGCATCCCAATAAGGAAGAGCTGGGTAATCGTGAGCTGGCTTTTGGCCGTGAGCTATATATCGATGCGGCCGACTTCCGTGAAGAAGCCAACAAGCACTACAAGCGTCTGGTGATGGGCAAAGAAGTGCGTCTGCGCAATGCCTATGTGATCAAAGCCGAGCGTTGTGACAAGGACGCAGACGGTAAGGTCACCACCATTTACTGCAGTTATGACCCTGAGACTCTGGGTAAAAACCCTGCCGATGGCCGCAAAGTCAAGGGCGTGATCCACTGGGTCGAAGCCAGCAGCGCTGTGCCTGCCGAGTTCCGTCTCTATGATCGCCTGTTTGTCGATGCCAATCCGGCCGCGGCAGAAACCGTGGACGAAGTGCTGAACCCGGAATCTTTGGTGGTTAAGCATGGTCTGGTTGAGGCTGGTCTGGTGCAAGCGCAGGCCGAGAAGGCCTATCAGTTTGAGCGTGAAGGTTACTTCTGTGCCGACAGCAAGGACTCAAGCCCAGATAAGCTGGTATTTAACCGCACCGTGGCATTAAGAGATTCATTCGCTTAAGTCAGTACCATTCTGTAAAGCTGTGGCTGACTAGACTTGTTTTTCGCAAGCTTAGTCAGCCGTCGGCTTCACAAGCCCGCTTATTTCCCTCTGCGCTTTAAACCGTTTCCAGGCCAGTGAGCCGATATAGAGCACCCATGGGACTCGTTCGCACCTTCCCTTGAATAACTGGTTAAGCTGCTCTCGATTGATATCAGTAAAGACACAATCGTTCTTCAACAGATGCTGAAGTGATAGGGATTATTTAAGCGTTAACAACTTGGATGTATATAAGGTATCTAAATGTTGATTCAACAAGCACATGAAGTCGAAGAAGCAATAAATAATGGTGACATAGAATCAATCAGGAACGATCTGGACTTTAGGGTATTGACCTCGATAATTGAGAGTAACAGGTTTGATCTAGTCGAAATAATTTACAATCATTTTAAAGATACCGAACCTATGGAGCAGCTAATTTTTAATGCTGTTGTCGAGAGTGCCGGTGTTGATATCACCCCTACGGCCATCCAGTGCCTCAACTTCTTAAAGTCGCTCGACAAAGAAATATCCTATGAGTTCGACGATGAAGATGCTCTCTATCATATGTGCCAAATCCCCGGCAGAGTTGAACTATTCAAATTAATGCTCGATATGAAGGCAGACATACCTTGGGGTTATGTTTTACAGGTGAGCTGTAACTTTATTTGTCGTGATACCATTGAGTTTTTGATTGCCAATATTCAAGTATCCAACGAAGAGCTTAATCTTGCCTTTGGCTACTTGGTTAATGCCAGTGTCACTTCCTGTTATCATGAAAACTCCGATCAAACCGAAATAATTTCATGGTTTATAAACAAGCTCAATGTGGATGTGAACTTAACGACGGACAGTGATTATGGATGGGTGTATTTGGATTGCTTCATTAATGCACCCAATGCGGCTAAACACTTTTACGTTGAGAGATTTAACTCCGGCATTATCAATTCGGAAGATTTTTGGGCGAAGTTTATTGAAGCTTACCTTGAGGATCAAAAGTTCAAGCAAGCATTTGCTCAAGCTTTTGAAGACCTAAGGAACAGCAGCATAGATTTAACTGAGTTGGCCACATTATTTGACCGTTTGGGCCATGACGCGCTTGCAAAGGAATTACTGAACTAGGGCTTGGCCTGTAAGTCTGTACAGAGCAGATGTAAGGCTTCTTAGCAGTTCTGCATGACGGATATCTCCTGCTTACCCAACACATCCTGGTTTCCGTTGGGGGATGCTATATGGCTAGGGCTGAATTGGACGTAAGAAAGGCGCTCAAGGAGCGCCTTTTTCATCTCTGGTGTTTTGATGACTGCTTTTATTATTGCAGTATTGGGCCGAGTCCCATGCTCCAGAGGATCACGCTGCTGGCCATCAGAGCGACCAGGAGCACCAAACCTGCAGTCACCACAGAGCTGGCATAGATAAAGCCTTTTTCCTCGGGAATATTCATTATGATAGGGACCCCGGTATACAGCAGGTATACAGAGTAGCTAAGGCCTATCAGTCCTATCACCATAATAAACCAAAGCTCTGGATAGAGCGCCGCCAGTCCCACCATAAACAGTGGGGTGGCAGTATAAGACGCCAGTTCCAGGCACTGGGTAAAGTCCGGATGGGCATCAAAAGTTTGTCCCATCCAGTAGGCCAGGTAGGCGAGGGCGAACACACCGAATACCAGGCCGCAATACATGCCTGCGCACATGATGAAGCCGCTTTGGGCTGTTAGAAACAAGGGGTCGCCGGCACCTGGGTTCCAGCCGATATGCACGGCGGCGATATAACTACAGACAGAAGGGATGAGCGCAATGAGTAGCAGGTGACTGAGACAGCTTTTAAGTGCCTCATGGTTTTGTTCTATGGTTTGCCATTCCTGTTTGGGATGAGTATACAACCCCATTAAGTGATTCAATACCATTATAATTATCCTTATTCCGCTTTGACTTTTGCTCGTCAAACTGCAGACGAGCGTTTTACCGCTCTGAGTCTATTTATTGAACAAAAACAGCGGGCCGTCAAGTTTGTACTCCGAGAGGCTGTGGGCATAGCATTGGCTTGCTGGTAGACTTGACGGCCTTGAAAACTCTTGTGGAAGCTTGACCTCAATGCAACAGTTACTCGCCCCTGTAAAAGAGTTACCTTACTTTTACCTGAAACTCATAGAAGTTATTCAAAGCTTCAAAAGCCGAAAACACGTTCCATCCAAGTTGTTTCAGATCTGCTGCTGAAGCCATATTGATTAATACGGCGACTTTACGTCTAGGCCAACACAGATCAATGGAAATCATTTTACCACCGTTGTTTATCACAATCCCCAGGTCAGGAACCGTCAATCTTGTTGATTGGCATTTGCTGACCAAGCCTTCTAAGGCTGTATCTGCACATTCAAGTACATTGTCGTAGTTGAATACGTCGAACTTCTGCTGCTCACGACGGTATTCGTTTATTTTCAGGGTGTCTTCGTTGCTGACGTAGAGGTGACCATGGTGAGGTTGTTTTTTATGACAGTCTGCACAGAGCGCCCTTAGGTTTTCCCGGCAGTTGTCTGTTTTATTGCCATTAATGTGGTGTACATGTAAGAGCTTGGTGTTACCAGTCAGATTTACCCCACATTGTTCACAAGTATAGTCTAGTTCACTTCTCAGTTTTGCTGAAATACCGGGCCAGTCGGATGTATAGCCACCTGATTGGAAACCAACAGTCGATTTGGGTAAGAACTTAAAATATGAACTGTAGGTTTCGAAGAATTTTGCATACGAAAACTCATTCACAAACTTGGTTTTATCACCCCAACTAAGATTGGGGAAGTCCTTATGGTTAAGGAGACTTAAACAGTTTTGACAAACGGCTAGATCGGCATCTCCCTTTATTTCCTGCTGAGAGTGGAAGTCGATACCAAACACGGGGAATAGTCCATCAATCCTGTTGATAACATCATATCTGTCGTTAAACCTTCCACGTTCTCGCATACTTATGATGGTCTTACACTCAGCTACATGTACTCGTTTGGCACCTTTTTGCTTCCCGTCCGCCAAGACCTGCGTTATGTAGGTTCCCTGATCAGGGATGTAGAGCATTACCTGATGACCATTGTAATTGAGAATACCACTGGTTCCGTCGATATCAGCGAGCTGAATGTCTTTACCCAGGATCATCCCGCTTTTTAAGTGATCACCAATATCAACCCATCCACTGGAGTTACTCTGGATGGAAAAGTTGGTGATAACTTTTCCAAGAGGTGCGACTGCTCTGTGAAGCGCACTGAGATCGACTGTTAGTTTCACTTAGTTGTTCTCCAGAATACGCTTGATTTGAATATCAGCATTGGTGATAGCTCTAAAAGATACTCGGCGGGATTTAGCTGCATCTTCAACACCATCTTTCATTACCAGCCTAGATGATGAAAACCCTACAGCCGCAATGTTGGCCTTAATCCAATCAGCTTCTTCAGGCATGAGTGCATAACCGTATTCGAGCACAGCACGTGTACGTCCCTGAGACAGGCGCATATTGTAGAAATAGGCTTCTGCTTCTGTAGAACCACGCAAACCTACACTGGATGTGTGTCCCTCGATGCGGATTTCATCCAAAGAATCACGGTATGGTTTTAATACATTGATATAACGTGGAAAAAAATCATCCAAAATATCTTTGTACGCGGTGCTTAGGCGTGTTTCGTTGTTAGCAAACAGCACATCAGGTGATTGAAAATTGAATGCCAGTGTTTCTTGATCAATAGTTGCACCCCACTTATCAAGGTCATCTTTGAACTCTTGCTGTAGAGCTTCATAGATGGCGACCTGATTTTGTTGATATGCGACTGCAACATCCTTGATTTTGTTGTTTTCTTGCTGAGTAATCATCATAAAGACAATAGCAATAAACAGAAACACCATCATCAGTCCAGCCATCAGATCTGAGACTGTTAACCAGTGCTCGCCGCTTTCCTGAGAGTCCTTACTGGTTCCAAATAGCTTTTCCATTATGCAACCCGTTTGCTCACAATCTCATTCATGGCCTGAGTTAGTTTGATGTAATCCTCGACAAACTTGCCGCTGACTTGGGCAAGTGCCTGTCCCATTTCATTCATCACCCGATTGATTTCCTGCTGCATGGCGGAATCAATCAGTTTAAGCTGAGAATCAACAGCTTCAGCGGTAAAGCCTACTTGTTGCTTAACCTGGTCCTCTATTGCATCAAAGGTACGTTTTGCCTGATTGATTTGCTGGGTTGCTGCTTCATCAATCACCTCATTGAGGCGCTGCTGAAGCTTTTCGGTGGATTTAATCACGGTATCACGTACCTGCTCGGTATCGCTTGCCAGGTTGTGATTAGCTTCTTTAATGGTTGAAGTCATTTCTTTAGCGTCACTGACCATCTTCTCAATCATGTCGCGCATCACACTGTTGAGATCGCTCACCGCATCTTTCAAGTGCTGTTTTATCACTTCCGAATGTTCTTGCATACTTTCAGAATTATTCAATAGTTGCTCATTTGTCCTGTTTGAGTTGTCAGAGAAAATGTTTGCTGCTATTTCAATTTCATTGTTAATCCGCTCGGAGCTCTCTACCAGACGGTCTCTTACCTTGGTGATACCTGTTTCTGTCTCATTGGCAAACTTCTCCAATAGTTCATTGGATGTATTTACATGGGCCTTGATATATGCATCGGACTCAGTGAGCAACTGCTTATAGTGCTCACTGGCAGTAGAGACAGCGGCAGAAATATCATTAACTGTATCTTGCACCTGTTGCTGGATTTGCGGTACTGCTTCTACGGCTTTATCACGCATATCTTTAAAGGCTTCCAGATGACGTTCAAGCTCAGCTAATTGGTGTTGATTGACCTCCATGACGGTTTTTAAGTCATTCATGGATTCAGGGATGATTTTGCTTTGCTCACTGATATGGGCAACAGATGCTTCAGTGGCTGAAATAGACTCGACACCATGAGCATATTGCTGCTGCATTTGCTCTAGCTGAAGCTTGTAGTTCTCCTGCCATTCAACCAGTTTGTGGACGGCTTCATTGAGCTGCTTGAAATTTTCACCAAACTGTTCGGTCAGATTATTATTGAAATCAACAATGACCTGTTTCAGCGCTTCGATAACCTGTTCTGTCGCGGATTTCGACAAGGTGTCGGCGAAATCCTGAAGCTTCAGCCACAGCTTTTCAGAAAACTCATCAAAGTGCTGTTGTTGCTTGTCTGCTTGCTCTTTGGCGTTATTCAACGACAGCTTGGCGTTGTCATTAATATCACCTCGCAAGATTTTCAGTTGACCAAATAAGGTCGACTCTTCGTTGCCTACCATAGATTGTCTGAGTGTTTTAATTTCAGCAACCTGAGCTTGCATCGTACCGAGAATCGCCTCTGGCGTAGCATGAGAGCTGCTTTCTTCAACCTTTTTGGGCTTGAGGAGGTCGAAGGTTGATAAGGTTTTGAAAATCAGGGATGAGAAAATACCCGCCAGACTGGTAATAAAAGCGGTTTTCAAACCTTCCAGCAGTGGTGGAATACTGGCTTCAATGTTGTTCTGGTTAAAATCTAGCAGGCCCAGCACAATACCTAGAAAGGTACCAAAAATACCCAAAGTGGTGAGCAATGTTGGCACATAGTTTACGAACTCAACTTGCCTGACTTGCTTGGTGTGCCAAAGTCCAAGTCCAAATATCGCTCCCATAGCGACCAAAATACAGTTGTTGACAACATCCGTGTTAAAACTTCGCAGTAAATTCTCTAATATTTCCATTTTGACGTTTCTTGTTTCAGTTAAAGAAGGTACATATACTCCGCATCGTTTTAGGAACTGTAGTTTGGTTTTTTTGATAACAGTTTTCTTAAAACAATAGGTTCGGAGTAAAAATAGATAACCCCTTATTTTCCACAAAATTTTGAGTTGGAGCAAAGCTCTTCTTAGTATTTGTGACTTTTGTTGGCTTGAAGGTGAATCAGGTTGTTCACAAGTTTTCTATAATTCAGTAACTAGGTTTTGAGCATCACTTTAGCCAAGAGATTGGTACTAATCTCGGGAAATGGTCAGGAGTTCTTAGTTCTTGAGCATAGTTATTTCATAGTTTGCGGTCTTCATGAAGTGCAAAGTTATTGGAAACAGAGTAGGGGTATCCAGAAATTCACTATGGTAGAATTTTGAGCTTGGATAAACGTGTTGTAGAGATTGGTAACGTTGGACGAATTATTACAGCCGATTAAATGTTTTCTCAAATGTGAAACCCCTGACAGCTGGATAGCAGCTGCCAAAGAGGAGCATAGACTGGCCGAATTGCTGATAGATCACTGTAATTGTGAGCTTAAGGCGGCGCAGACGGCGATGTTTTTGGTCCGCAAGTATGCGGTGGACAAGCAAAGTGGCGAGCAGTTGCTAACCTGGGTCAAGCCTTACGAAGAGTTTGTTTATCACAACGACAGGGATATGGCGGCTTTTCTGGCCAGAGAGGTGAAGAAGAACGAGTTGATTGGTGAGTTGACGCCCAGGGCGGGGTTCCCCCATGGCTTTGAGCTCATCGCCAAGATGATCCGCCTTATCAAAGAGGAGTTCCACCACTTTGAACAGGTGCTGGAACTGATGTTGGCGCGCAATATCCCATACAGCAACATCCGCGCCGGCCGTTATGCCAAGGGGATGATGAAGCACGTTCGCACCCATGAGCCTGCGACTCTGATAGATAAACTCATAGTGGGCGCCTTTATCGAGGCCCGCTCCTGTGAACGTTTTGCCAAGCTGGCGCCTTGGCTCGATGATGAGCTTAAACGTTTCTATATTTCACTGCTGCGCTCTGAAGCGCGCCACTATCAGGATTATCTTTCATTGGCCGAGGCGATTGCAGGCGAGGATATCAGCGCCAGAGTGGCTTATTTTGCCGAGGTGGAAGCCGAGCTTATTCTAGCGCCGGATGATGAATTCAGGTTTCACAGCGGCGCGCCGCTTTAAACTACTCGATATTGCGCCTACATAGATAAAGATGCCGACAGGGTCGGCAACTGCTGGATTGGAAGGGGGTTATCGGTTATCAGGGCTGGCTAGGTTCAATGCGAGCCGACTCAAGCCAAACAGATAAAACCCGAGCCGAATGAGTTCAGTTAAAGCCCGGTCTGCTGGCTTTTCTCTATGAAAGGCAGGCTGGTCAGTGCTATGTTGTCGGCACTGATGCTCAAGACACTTCCCTGTTCATACCAGTCTCCCACCACCAAGCGCTGCTTATTACCCGCCAATTGATGGATATCCGGTCTATGGGTGTGACCGTGGATCATCAACTCGGCGCCAGTGCCGGCAAACAGTTCATCCACCGCGCTCGGCTCAACATCCATTATCTCAATGCTTTTCAGCTGATTCTGCATCTGGCTGTTTTGCCTGAGCTTGGCGGCAATATTGCTGCGGGTCTTCTTCGGCAGATGGCGGTATATCCAGCGGGGCAAAGCCATATTGCGAAACCGCCGAAAACGCTGGTAGGCCTTGTCCAGAGTGCAGAGGCTGTCGCCATGCAGCAACACTGTCTTGTGGCCATAGAGATCGAGTCGATACACCTCGGGCAGTAAGGTTATCCCCGCTTTGGCGGCGTATTCTTTCCCCAGCATAAAGTCGCGGTTGCCGTGGATAAAGTACACCGGCAGGCTGCGGCTGACTTCATAGAGACGCTCGGCCAGCGCCAGGGCAAAGGGCTCGGCCAAATCATCACTGACCCAAACCTCAAACAGATCCCCCAAGATATAGAGGGCGTCGACCTGTTCAAGACCGGTATCGAGAAATTGATAGAAGGCGTTGAGGATATCTTGGCGATCGGCACTGAGGTGCAGATCGCCGATAAAGAGAGTGCGCATTCAGAAGTTATCAGTCTGCTATGGTCACTTTCTCGATGATCACGGCTTCCAAGGGCACATCCTGATGCATGCCGTGGTTGCCCGTGCTCACGCCTTTGATGGCATTGACCACGTCCATACCTTCAACCACTTCACCGAATACACAGTAACCCCAGCCTTGGATGGATTCGTTTTTGAAATCCAGGAAGGTGTTGTCGTTGACGTTGATAAAGAACTGCGCCGTGGCGGAATGAGGATCGGAAGTGCGGGCCATGGCTATGGTACCTGTTTTGTTTGACAGGCCGTTGTTGGCTTCGTTACGCACTGGGGCATTGGTAGGTTTCTGTGACATCTGTTCGGTAAAGCCGCCACCCTGGACCATAAAGCCATCGATAACGCGGTGGAAGATAGTACCGTCATAGAAGCCTTCCTGGGCGTACTTAATAAAGTTGGCCGCAGTCAGAGGGGCTTTTTCACTATCCAGCGCCAGTTTGATGTCGCCGTGGTTGGTGTGCAGTGTAATCATGATCGGATCCTCAGGATAAATTTTGTTGGCGGATTCTAACTTATCCGACTCCGGCTATAAAGGGCAGTATTCAAGAGCTTTTGGCAATGCTAAACTGCCAGATTCGTTTTACCCACTAATCCTATATTGTTGAAGAGAAAGTCGATGTTGAAGATATACAACAGTCTGAGCCGCCAAAAAGAGGAATTTAAACCGATTAACCCAGGTAAAGTGGGTATGTATGTGTGTGGTGTCACCATATACGACTTGTGTCATATCGGTCATGGCCGGACCTTTGTTTCCTTTGACATGATAGTGCGCTACCTGCGTTACGCGGGTTACCAGGTTAATTTCCTGCGCAACATCACAGACGTGGATGACAAAATCATCAAACGCGCCAATGAAAATGGCGAGAGCTGCGATAGCCTCACCGAGCGTCTTATCGGTCAGATGCATCAAGATTTTGATGCTCTGAACATGCTGCGCCCCGATATGGAGCCAAGGGCGACTCTGCATATTGGCGAGATTATCGAAATGGTTGAGGCGCTGATCGCCCGTGGTCATGCCTATGTGGCCGATGATGGCGATGTGTTGTTCAGCGTCGCCTCTTTCCCTGAATACGGCAAGCTTTCCGGGCAGAACCTGGAGCAGTTGCAGGCCGGAGCCCGGGTCGAAGTGGACGAGCACAAGCGCGATCCCATGGACTTTGTGCTGTGGAAGATGTCCAAGCCTGGCGAACCTACCTGGGATTCACCTTGGGGCCCGGGGCGTCCCGGTTGGCACATTGAGTGCTCTGCCATGAACAGCAAACACCTGGGATTGCATTTCGATATCCATGGCGGCGGCAGCGATCTGCAGTTTCCGCATCATGAAAATGAAATCGCCCAGTCTTGCTGCGCCCACGACACGCCTTATGTGAACTACTGGATGCATACCGGCATGGTGATGGTCGACAAAGAGAAGATGTCCAAGTCGCTGGGTAACTTCTTCACCATTCGCGATGTGTTGGCGCATTATGATGCCGAAACCGTGCGCTACTTCCTGTTGTCCGGCCACTACCGCAGCCAGTTGAATTATTCGGAAGACAACCTCAAGCAGGCCAGAGCCGCGCTTGAGCGAATTTACACAGCGCTCAAAGACCTTGACCTGAGTGTCACTGCGGCGCCTGCCGAAGAGTATGTTGAGCGCTTCAAGGCGGCGATGGATGATGACTTCAACACCCCCGAAGCCTACTCTGTGCTGTTTGAAATGGTGCGTGAAATCAACCGCCTCAAGGGCGTGGATATGGCGGCAGCCTCGGCCCTTGGCGTGTCACTGAAACAACTGGCTGCAGTGCTTGGGATTGTCAGCTCTACACCTGAAGCCTTCTTCAAAGGCGAGGGCAGCGACGATGAAGTAGCTGAAATCGAAGCACTTATTGCCGAGCGCAACCGCGCCCGAGCCGAGAAGGATTGGCCTGCTGCAGATGTTGCCCGTGACCGGCTGAATGAGCTGGGTGTGGTGCTGGAAGATGGCCCACAGGGGACCAGCTGGCGCAAGAAGTAATCCTTCTTTGCCAATAATCGAAACAAAAACGCCGGCTGTTGAAGCCGGCGTTTTTTATCGCTTGAAATTGAAAACCAAACTGAGGTTGGTTTCAATCTACCCTTAGTCGTGATATTGCTCCGCGGCAAACAGGGTATTTTCCAGCAAGCTGGCTATGGTCATAGGGCCCACGCCACCGGGAACCGGGGTGATATGGCTGGCGCGCTCACAGGCAACATCAAAGTCAACATCGCCCACCAAACGGCCGCTGTCGAGACGGTTAATGCCCACATCTATGACTATGGCACCTGGTTTGATCCAGCTACCGGGGATAAAGTCGGGTTTGCCGACGGCAACCACCAGAAGATCGGCGCGGCTGACCTTATCCTTGAGATCTTTGGTGAATCTGTGACAAGTAGTGGTGGTGCAGCCAGCCAGCAGCAGCTCCAGAGTCATGGGACGGCCCACGATGTTGGAGGCGCCAACCACAACCGCATCCAGACCATAGGTATCGATACCGGTAGACTTGATAAGGGTCATGATCCCCATGGGAGTGCAGGAGCGCAGTACCGGGATCCGTTGAGCCAGACGGCCGACATTATAAGGGTGGAAACCGTCGACATCTTTGTCGGGACGGATCCGCTCGATCACCTTGGATTCTTTAATATGTTCCGGCAGCGGCAGCTGCACCAGAATGCCATCAATGGCGGCATCTTCATTGAGTGAATCTATCAGGGCCAGCAGTTCTTCTTCACTGGTGGAATCCGGCAGATCATAGGAGCGGGAGATGAACCCCACTTCTTCACAGGCTTTACGCTTACTGCCGACATAAACCTGAGAGGCAGGATCAGCACCCACCAGAATAACAGCCAAGCCTGGGATACGTTGTCCCGCTGCTTGACGTGCAGCGACTTTTTGCTTTAGCTGTTGTCTTATGGATTGCGCAATCGCTTTGCCATCTATTAGTTGGGCTGTCATGGGTGTAGGATATCCTTTGTATGGCGCGATGTTGAAAACGGCGCTATTTTACCAGTGAGGCTTGGGAGTGTCATGGACAAACCTGCTCCAGAACACAGAATTTCGTCAAAGCAGCACGTAATTTCGCCAAGCAGATAAAGCGCTTAAAAAAATCGTTGACGCTTGTTGGGTGAGGGGCTAAGATGCGCTCCGTTCTCGAGGCAAGCCGGTTGTAACCGCGCTTGGAGAAAACTTTCGGTGATTAGCGCAGCCTGGTAGCGCATCTGCTTTGGGAGCAGAGGGTCAGAGGTTCGAATCCTCTATCACCGACCAGATTTCAAGGGCAGTGTGGATAGCATTGTCAGTACCGCTTAGGATGCAAATTGAATTTGCAGATCCTGCGCCCGTAGCTCAGTTGGATAGAGCATCCGCCTTCTAAGCGGATGGTCGCAGGTTCGAATCCTGCCGGGCGTACCATTTTCGGTGGTGATTGTAGCTCAGTTGGTAGAGCCCTGGATTGTGATTCCAGTTGTCGTGGGTTCGAGCCCCATCAGTCACCCCACTCTTTTATAAAAAAAGCGACCTTAGGTCGCTTTTTTTATGCCTTTTTCTGTGGCATTGAGGCTCGACTCCACTAAGAACGGTCGATATAATGCTGCGTCTTGATAACAATCAACAATGTGCGACCGGTGCCGGAATTCACTTCTGATGGGCATTTCAGTCAAGTTAAAGATCAAGAAACGAATACCTGAATAGTTGAAACAATCGGCTATTGCAAAGGACGTTAGACACATTTCGAGGTAAAACAATGCAAGTTTCTGTTGAAACAACCCAAGGCCTGGAGCGTCGCCTGACCATCTCTGTTCCTGCAGAGCAGATCGAACAACTGGTTAAAGACAGCCTGCAACGCGAAGCCAAGCGTGCCCGTATTCCAGGTTTCCGTCCAGGTAAAGTCCCAGCAAGCGTGATTGAAAAGCGTTATGGCAAAGCGATTCGCCAAGACATTACCGGTGAAGTAATGCAGCGCAACTTCATTGAGGCCATCATTGCCGAGAAGTTGAACCCTGCCGGCGCTCCTACCTTTATCCCAGGTGCCACTGACGCCGAAAAGTTTGAGTTCACCGCGACCTTTGAAATTTATCCAGAAGTTGAAATCAAAGGCCTGGACGGTATCGAAGTTGAGCAGCCTGTTGCCGAAGTACAACAAGCCGACGTTGACAACATGATCGAAACCCTGCGCAAGCAACACGCGACTTACGAAGCGGTTGAGCGCGCTGCCGAAGACGGTGACAAAGTCGTTATCAACTTTGTCGGTAGTGTTGACGGTGAAGAGTTTGAAGGCGGCAAGGCCGAAGACTTCGAACTGCAACTGGGCAGCGGTCGTATGATCCCTGGTTTTGAAGAAGGCGTTAAAGGCCACAAAGCCGGTGAAGAGTTCGACATCGACGTGACTTTCCCTGAGGAATACCACGCCGAAAACCTGAAAGGCAAAGCCGCCAAGTTCGCTATCACAGTGAAAGAAGTCAAGGGTGCCAACCTGCCTGAAGTTAACGACGAGTTCGCCAAGTTGTTCGGTATCACTGACGGTGGCATCGATGCTCTGAAAGCTGAGATCAGTAAGAACATGAGCCGTGAGCTGGAACAAGCTCTGAAAGCCAATGTGAAAGAACAAGTGCTGAACGGCCTGCTGGCTGCCAACGAAATCGAACTGCCAAAAGCGCTGATCGACGGTGAAGTTAACGTTCTGCGTCGCCAGGCCATGCAGCGTTTCGGTGGCCAAGGTGCCAACATGCCTGAGCTGCCAGCCGAGCTGTTCACTGAACAAGCCGAGCGCCGCGTTAAAGTCGGCCTGCTGCTGGGCGAAGTGATCAAGTCCAACGAGCTGAAAGCTGAAGAAGAGCGCGTACAGGCGTTGATCGCTTCTATGGCTTCTGCCTACGAAGATCCAAAAGAAGTGATCGAATACTACAACGGTAACGAAGAGTTGATGCAGAACATGCGCAACCTGGCTCTGGAAGAGCAAGCCGTTGAAGCAGTTCTGAAATCAGCCAAAGTGACTAAGAAAGATGTCGCTTTTGAAGAATTTATGAACAAGGCTACCGGCCGCGCATAACCTAAGCTTGACTTGCTTGGTTGTTCGCCATTTATAATGGCTCGTATGAGGTCCCTCATGCGGGCCGTTTTTTTATTTAGGGAAAGTTAATGATGCATAACGCGCCAGAATCAGTACTTAATGCACTCGTTCCTATGGTGGTTGAGCAAACTGCCAAGGGAGAACGCTCTTACGATATTTATTCACGTCTGTTGAAAGAGCGGGTGATCTTCCTGGTTGGTCAGGTTGAAGAGCACATGGCCAATCTGATCGTGGCACAGTTGCTGTTTTTGGAATCGGAAAACCCGGATAAAGAGATCTCTCTTTATATCAACTCACCAGGCGGCTCTGTCACTGCCGGTATGGCTATTTATGACACCATGCAGTTTATCAAGCCGGATGTCAGCACTGTATGTATCGGGCAAGCGGCCAGTATGGGCGCCTTCCTGTTGGCCGGTGGTGCCAAGGGTAAGCGTCACTGTCTGCCTAACTCGCGGGTGATGATCCATCAGCCTTTAGGGGGCTTCCAGGGACAGGCATCGGATATCGCTATCCACGCCCAAGAGATCCTGGGGATCAAACAGAAGCTGAACCAGATGTTGGCCGATCATACTGGTCAACCGCTGGAGATCATCGAGCGGGATACCGACCGAGATAACTTTATGAGCGCTTCTCAGGCCATGGAATACGGTTTGGTGGATTCGGTTCTGACCAAACGTTAAGGCTGATTTTTGCTTTTGGCTGGGCTATGCTCAGATTGAAGACGCTTAAGTGTATGGCAGTAGAGCAGACTGCAAAAGAGGTAGAGTAATGGGTGACAACAAAGGCAACGGTGATAGCGGCAAATTGCTGTATTGCTCTTTCTGCGGAAAAAGCCAGCATGAAGTTCGCAAGCTGATCGCCGGGCCATCTGTGTATGTATGTGATGAATGTGTCGAGTTGTGTAATGACATCATTCGCGAAGAGATAAAAGAGATTTCGCCCAACCGGGATCAGGACAAGCTGCCGACTCCCCACGAACTGCGTGCTCATCTGGATGATTATGTTATCGGCCAGGAGCAGGCCAAGAAGGTGTTGTCTGTAGCGGTTTATAACCACTACAAACGCCTGAAAAACAGCACTCCCAAAGATGGTGTGGAGCTGGGCAAGAGTAATATTCTGCTTATCGGTCCAACCGGTAGTGGTAAAACCTTGCTGGCAGAGACCCTGGCGCGGTTCCTGAATGTGCCTTTCACCATGGCAGATGCCACCACATTGACCGAAGCCGGTTATGTGGGGGAAGACGTTGAAAACATCATTCAGAAGCTGTTGCAGAAGTGCGACTATGATGTCGACAAGGCGCAGCGTGGTATTGTCTATATCGATGAGATTGACAAAATCAGCCGTAAGTCAGATAACCCTTCCATCACCCGGGATGTGTCCGGTGAAGGGGTGCAGCAGGCACTGCTGAAACTGATTGAAGGTACTGTTGCCGCCGTACCTCCTCAGGGTGGCCGTAAACACCCACAGCAGGAGTTCCTGCAGGTTGATACCTCCAAGATACTCTTCATCTGTGGCGGTGCCTTTGCAGGCCTTGAGAAGGTGATTGAGCAGCGCTCCCATGTGGGTAGCGGTATAGGCTTCGGCGCCCAGGTTAAAGGCCAGGCCGAAAAGGCCACCATTACCGATACTCTGCTGCAGGTTGAGCCGGAAGACTTGGTCAAATACGGCCTTATTCCTGAGTTTATCGGGCGTTTGCCTGTGGTTGCGACCTTGGGTGAACTGGACGAAGCAGCTCTGGTGCAGATTCTGTCCGAGCCCAAGAACGCCATCACCAAGCAGTTTGCCACTTTGTTCGAGATGGAAAATGTCGAACTCGAGTTTCGCGATGACGCCCTTAAGGCGATAGCACAAAAAGCCATGTCCCGTAAGACAGGGGCCCGTGGTCTGCGATCCATCGTTGAAGCGATACTGCTGGATACCATGTATGACCTGCCGTCCATGGATAATGTGGTCAAGGTGGTTATTGATGAATCTGTGGTGAAAGGTGAGTCAGCGCCTATTCTTATTTACGAGAATAATGACTCCCAGGCTGCTGCCGGTGACCAATAACTGAGCAACAAGCTATCAAGTTGAAAATTAAGGAGTCCACTAGGGCTCCTTTTTTTGTCTTTACCATTGAAAGCCGGGAAAGCGTCCCAATATACTCTCTGTAATCTTTAACTGAAACGGAATCGAACTATGACCCTAGAGCGTGAAGCGCGAATCGAATTGCCCGTGCTGCCACTGAGAGACGTGGTGGTCTATCCCCATATGGTAATTCCGTTATTCGTAGGACGTGAAAAGTCCATCCGTTGTTTGGAAACTGCCATGGCGCAGGATAAACAGATCATTCTTGTGGCGCAGCGGGATGCGGATCTGGACGAGCCTGGCATAGACGATATTTTCGACGTAGGTACAGTCGCTTCCATTTTGCAGCTGCTGAAGCTGCCCGATGGCACAGTCAAGGTATTGGTCGAAGGCGGCAAGCGCGCCCGCATCGAACGCTATACCCAGGAAGAAGAGTTCTTTGTTGCTACCGCACACTACCTGGAGTCCGAAGCGTTGGACGACAGGGAAGAAGAGGTGCTGGTTCGTAGCGCTATCAGTCAGTTTGAAGGCTATATCAAGCTGAACAAGAAAATTCCTCCCGAGGTGCTCACTTCGCTCACAGGTATCGAAGAAGCCGACAGGCTGGCCGACACCATGGCAGCCCATATGCCTCTCAAGCTGGCAGACAAACAGTCTGTGCTGGAGATGGTCAAGGTCGGTGAGCGGCTCGAGTATCTGATGGCTATGATGGAAGCGGAAATCGACCTGCTGCAGGTTGAAAAGCGTATCCGCTCCCGGGTCAAAAAGCAGATGGAAAAGAGCCAGCGTGAGTACTATCTCAACGAGCAGATGAAGGCTATCCAGAAGGAGCTTGGCGATCTCGATGAAGGCCACGACGAATTTGAAAGTCTGAGCCGTAAGATTGAAGAAGCTGGCATGCCGGAAGAGGCCAAAGACAAGGCGTCTGCCGAACTCAACAAGCTGAGAATGATGTCACCCATGTCGGCCGAAGCCACTGTGGTGCGCAGTTATGTTGACTGGATGACCTCTGTGCCCTGGAAACAGCGCTCCAAGATCAAGCGTGACCTCTCCAAGGCCGAACAGGTGCTGGATACAGATCACTATGGCCTGGAGAAGGTTAAGGAACGTATCCTCGAGTATCTGGCGGTACAGAGCCGGGTGAAACAGCTCAAGGGGCCTATCCTGTGTCTGGTTGGCCCGCCAGGGGTAGGTAAGACATCCCTGGGGCAATCTATTGCCAAAGCGACCGGCCGTAAATATGTGCGGGTAGCGCTGGGCGGTGTGCGTGATGAAGCGGAAATCCGTGGTCACCGCCGGACCTATATAGGTTCTATGCCGGGCAAGATTATCCAGAAGATGGCCAAAGTCGGGGTGAAGAACCCACTGTTCCTGCTCGATGAAATCGACAAAATGAGTTCGGACATGCGCGGCGATCCGGCCTCAGCTCTGCTGGAGGTGTTGGATCCAGAGCAGAACGCTACCTTTAACGATCACTACCTGGAAGTGGATTACGATCTGTCCGATGTGATGTTTGTGGCCACCTCCAACTCGATGAATATTCCGGGCCCCTTGCTGGATCGGATGGAAGTCATCCGTCTTAGCGGTTACACCGAAGATGAGAAACTCAATATTGCCAAGCAGCACTTGCTGCCGAAACAGATTGAGCGTAACGGCCTGAAGAAGAATGAAATCACTGTTGATGACAGTGCCATTCTCGGGGTGATCCGTTATTACACCCGCGAAGCCGGGGTGCGGGCGCTGGAGCGTGAGCTGTCGAAGATTTGCCGTAAAGTGGTCAAGCAGATCATGCTGGAGAAAGACACCAAGCACGTGGATGTCAATCAGGACAACCTCAAGTCTTTCCTGGGGGTACAGCGCTTTGACTATGGCAAGGCAGAGTCCAAGAATCAGATTGGTCAGGTGACAGGTTTGGCCTGGACCGAAGTGGGCGGCGACTTGCTGACCATTGAAGCTACCTCAGTTGCCGGTAAGGGCAAGCTCACCTATACAGGTTCTTTGGGTGATGTGATGCAGGAGTCTATCCAGGCCGCAATGACAGTGGTTCGGGCGCGCGCCGAGCAGTTGGGGATCAACCCTGACTTCTACGAGAAGCGTGATATCCATGTGCACGTACCCGAAGGGGCAACTCCGAAAGATGGTCCATCAGCCGGTGCCGCCATGTGTACCGCGTTGGTTTCCAGCCTGACGGGTAACCCGGTCAAGGGTGAAGTTGCCATGACAGGCGAAATTACCCTGAGAGGTGAGGTGCTGCCAATCGGTGGCCTGAAAGAAAAACTGCTGGCGGCCCACCGCGGTGGTATCAAACTGGTGTTGATACCCAAGGAGAACGAACGGGATCTGGAAGAAATTCCGGCTAACGTAGTGGCAGACTTGGATATTCGTCCGGTTCGCTGGATAGATGAAGTACTGCAACTGGCGCTTGAGCGACCAGTCGAGGGCTTTGAAGTGGTTAAAAATTTGGGCTAACGCAAGAAAATGTCCTATGCCACTAAAAAAAGTGAAAAAAGGGGCTTAACAAAACCCAGACCTGTGGTAGCCTAGGTCTGTGGAGAGCCAGTTGTGCCAAGCCCTTGGGGCAACTGGCTTTGAGCTGTATCCAATTTAAATTCTTTGGTTTTCCAACTGAGCTTGAACTTTGGTATCAAGCTTGTTATAAAAGCCTCCGCAGACCGCTCTAGAGAAGGATTTGGTTGCGGCGCGAAAACTACATTCAAGGGGATGACATGAACAAATCTGAACTAATCGAGAAAATCGCTTCTGGTGCTGACATTTCTAAAGCCGCTGCCGGCCGTGCACTGGATTCTTTCATCGCAGCTGTGACTGATGGTCTGAAAGAAGGCGACAAAATTTCTCTTGTTGGTTTCGGTACTTTTGAAGTGCGTGAGCGCGCTGAGCGTACTGGTCGTAACCCACAGACCGGGAAAGAGATCAAAATCGCTGCAGCTAAGATCCCTGCATTCAAAGCAGGTAAAGCTCTGAAAGACGCTGTTAACTAATTAACATCGCAGCCTTTGTAGGGCTTTCGTAAAGACTAAGCACTGCCTGGCAGTGCTTTTTACGGATTGGGAAGCGCCGGGTTAACCGACGTTTCGGAGTGTGAGGATAAGCTGAAGTAGCGTCTGCAGACTCCATTCATGTTACAGATAGGCGCATCCCACAAGAGATGCGCCTTTTTTTTACTATTAATCGCATAAGCGAGACGTCTGATGTTAGAGAAGATTCGCGAAGGGTCACAGGGCGTAATTGCCAAAGGTATTTTGGTACTGGTGATACTTTCCTTTGCATTTGCTGGTGTAAGCAGTTACCTGGGTTCCTCCTCAGTGGCTCCGGCCGCCACAGTCAATGGTGAAGAGATTTCCACAACCGAACTGGACCAGGCCTATCAAAGCGAGCGCGCCCGTCTGGAACAACAGCTGGGTGAGATGTTTGACGCCCTGGCGGCTAATGATGCTTACCTGGCCAGTATCAAAAAAGGCGTGCTTGAACGTCTGGTAGCGCAAAAGTTGCTGGATCAAGCTGCCGCTGAAATGGGCTTGAGAGTGTCCAATGCCCAAATCATAGAAGCAATTAGACAAGAGCCTGCTTTCCAGACTGAAGGCAAGTTCGACAATGATCGCTTCGAGGCCATTCTGCGCCAATTGGGCTATCAGCAAGCTGCTTTCCGTGAAAGCATGCGGGTGGACATGACTCGTCGTCAGCTGATCAGCGCCTTGATTGGCAGTGAGTTTGTTCTCAATGGTGAGGCAGAATCTTTGGCCAAGCTGCAGGGACAAACCCGTGATATTCGCTATCTCTTGGTTGATGCCGAGCCTTTCCTGGGCCAAGCGACAGTGACCGAAGAGGAAGCCAAGTCATTCTACGACACCAATCCGGCTCAATTTGAACGTCCGGAGATGGTCAGCCTGGAATATATCGAGCTTAACGCCAAAGATCTGGTCTATGGTATCGAGGTCAGTGACGAGCTAGCCAAGACTTACTATGATGAGCATCAGAATCAATACCAGACCGCAGAAAAGCGTTTGGCAGCCCATATTCTGATCGACGCCTCGACCGACAATGCCGAAGCCAAGGCAGAGGATATCCATAAGCAACTGGAAAACGGCGCCGATTTCGCTGCGCTGGCCAAGTCTGATTCCCAGGATACCCTGAGCGGTGAGAAGGGTGGCGAATTGGGTTGGTTTGAGCCTGGTGTGATGGATCCCGCTTTCGATGAAGCCCTGTTTGCACTGAACAAGGGTGATATCTCTAAAGTGGTCAAGACACCTTTCGGTTTCCATATCATCAAACTGCTGGATATTCAGAGCGGTCAAACTGCGCCTTTCGCTGAGGTGAAAGACAAGATAGTTGAGCAGATCAAACAGGAAGAAGCTGTTAAACAGTTCTATGGCCTGCAGCAGAAACTTGCCGATACCAGCTATGAAATTCCTGATAACCTGCAGGAAGCGGCCAAGGCCGTTGGTGCAGAGATCAAGACTACCCGACTGTTTGGTCGTGACAACGCGCCCGCACCTTTCGATAAGCCTGAGCTGTCCAAGGCTGCCTTCTCCAGTGATGTACTGGGGGGCATGAACAGTGAGCTGCTTGAAGTGGATCGCAACCATGTCGTAGTTGTTCGCGTTAAAGACCATCAGCAAGCCGGTACGCTGGAATTCGCCGAGGTTAAGCCTGCCATTGAAGCGCGTCTCAAACAGCAAAAAGCCAATGAGATTGCCCGTGACAAGGCACAGGAATACATGGTCAAGCTCAAAGAAGGCAATGCCGACATTGCGCTGCAAAGCCGCGCCAACCTGGGACGTTTCACCCAGGATGTAGATTCCGCTTTGGTGAGCAAGGCATTCCAGATGGCCAAGGCTAAAGAAGGCTTGAGTGTTGATACCGTGTCTCTGGCAACCGGTTATGCGGTAGTGGTACTGGATGCAATCCATGATACTGAAAGCGCACCTGCCGATCAGGTCGCGGCCATCAAGCAACGTCTCAACAGCCAGTTTGGTGAGAATGACTATCGCGCCGTTATCGATATGCTGAAGGCCAAGGCCGAGATCATTTATCCAGAAGGTGATGAGTAACTTGACTCATTGATTTAACGTTAAAAAACCGGTCCAAGTGACCGGTTTTTTATCTCCAGCGTTTATGTCCAGCGGTTAACTAGGCTGCTGGAACTTGCGGATAAAACGGGTTAATCCGGCAAGCGCCAGTCTATGGGTGGCTTGCCTTTGGCTATGAGGTAATCGTTGGCCTGATTGAAATGATTGCAGCCAAAGAATCCTCTATGAGCCGAGAGCGGTGATGGGTGAGGGGCCTTTAAGATAAGGTGTTTGTTGCCGTCAACCCGCTGGGCCTTGAGCCCGGCATGCTTACCCCAAAGCAGAAACACTACGCCTTCTGTGTATTTATCTATGGCCTCTATCACTCTGTCGGTAAACTGCTCCCAGCCGAGATGGGCGTGGGAATGTGCCTGACCACGTTCGACACTGAGCACAGTATTGAGCAGCAACACGCCCTGACTGGCCCAGCTGCAAAGATTGCCATGGCTTGGATAGCTAAAGCCTGGGACTGTATTGGCCAGCTCCTGAAACATGTTCTGCAATGATGGCGGTGGCATCACCCCTTTGGGCACTGAGAAGCACAGGCCGTGGGCCTGCCCTGGACCATGATAGGGATCTTGCCCCAGGATCACCACTTTAACTGCCGATAGTGGTGTATAACGCAAGGCGTTGAAGGTATCGTTTTTGGGAGGGTAGATGGCCTTTCCCCGGGCGCGCTCGGCGTCGATATAGGCCAGAGTATCCCGAAAGTAGGCTTGTTGTTTTTCCGGGCCCAGCACTTCGGCCCAACTGATGTCCTTATGCATAACTAAAAAGCAGCGCCTTGCGGCGCTGCTCATCTATTACTCGTCCACACCCAGCATCACGCTGCTGGCTTTGATCAGTGCATATGCACTATCACCCACTTTAAGCCCCAAACGCTCACAGGAGGCCTTGGTGACCACGGAAGTCAATTCGACACCCGGAGCCAGTTCAATGGTGACTTCGTTGTTTACAGAGCCTTCTTCGATGGCTTTGATGGTGCCGCCAAGACAATTACGTGCACTGATTTTCATTGGTTTTCTCCCGAAAGAACGATTAGCAGGATCAAGAGTATAAACCGAATTGCCATTAAGTTGGGATGCTTCGATAACAAATTTGAGCGTCAGAGGAGATTGAAATGACGCCAATGTCACGTCGGAAGTAGATACAGGGCGCTGGTCCCCGGATGACAGGCTTATGCCGGCAATAAACCTGGTCAGCGCCATTGCTTGCAGCCAGAGTACCACGGGGACTTATTCACACCTTTTAGTCTTTATCGAATAAGGTCCTCATGGCGTGGTTGATTTCCGGATAGTTGAATTCAAAGCCGTCGGCCTGAGCATGAACCGGTAATACAAACTGACCCTCGGTCAGCAGGGTCGACATCTCACCCATGGCCAGTTGCAGGGCCAATGCCGGTGCCGGCAGACAAGCGGGGCGGTGCAGCGCTTTGCCGAGGGCCTTGCTGAAGTCGCGATTGCTGACAGGCTGAGGCGCAGTGGCATTGTATATGCCGCGGCAGGCTTCAGTTTCCAGCAGAAATTCAATAAGGCGCAGCAAGTCTTCGCGCATTATCCAGCTCATTCCCTGACGACCATGGCCAATCGGGCCGCCAAGGCCCAGTTTGAAGGCTGGCAGCATTTTGGCCAAGGCGCCGCCATCTTTGCCAAGCACTATGCCGATACGAAAGATACAAACCCGAGTGAGATCGGCAACCGCCAGGGCTTTTTGCTCCCATTGGGCACAGACCCTGTGGCTGAACTCATCATGGGGCGTGGCGTTTTCGTCTATGGGTTCCGGCCCCTGACGCCCGTAAAAACCCACCGCCGAGGCGCTGAGAAAGACTTGGGGTTTCTTTTGGCTGTTGCGGACAAGCGTGGCCAACTGCTCTGTGATATCCCAGCGGCTGTGGCAGATCCGCTGTTTCTGCTCATCGCTCCAGCGTTTGGCAACTATGGGTTCACCGGCGAGGTTGATGATGGCATCTATCTCCTCAAGCAGTCCGGGTGTTTGCAGCGAATCTATGTAACGGGTTTGTGCCAGCGCCAGCTTTTGCTCGGCCGCCGCGGGGTTGCGGCTCAAAATAGTCAGCCTATGGCGTTTTGCCAGCCGCTGCGCCAGTTCTGAACCGACAAACCCGGTTGCACCTGTGAGCAAAATATTCATGCTTTCTCCCTGAATCACTGAAGGTTTCTCCAGAGTATAGACTGACTTACACCGGCTTACGGTAGCTCAGTTGCAGTGAAACCGAGTCGGCATACCTCAAGGCATGGGGCTTGTCGATTTCCACGCTGGCGTACTCTACCCATTCATGCTCGCTGGCAATTTCCAGTACTTTCCCTGTGAGGTGCTCAAGCAAGGAGAAGCGGTTGTCTTCCACCAGGTTAATGATTGCCTTGGTGATGGTGCGATAATTGAGCGCGTGCTCCATGTCATCACTTCTACGCGCCTTGTCGGCACAGTAATGGATGCAGACATTGATGATCACATCCTGGCGATTGTTGATTTCCTCTTCCTTGATACCGATAAAAGTGCGCAAGCGCAGGTTTTTAATGCGTATAATAGCTAATTCGGGTTTCATCATGTCACTACTTTTTGTTGTTGATGCAACGGCTGATTGTGACAGAGATCAACAAGGAATTTCAATTATGTCATCAGCCTATCGTCCGTCCATGGCGCTGAAAGGATTTGCTGTCATGGCCTGCCTGGTCATAGTGCTGGCGGGAATTAAGGCCGCCAGCGCCATAGTGGTGCCTTTTGTGTTGTCAGCCTTTATTGCGGTTATCTGCAGCCCGGCCATCAATGCCCTGAGTCGTTACCGCGTGCCTCGAGCCCTGGCTGTATTTGTGTTGGTGGCGATCATTTTGTTACTTGGGCTTTGGCTGGCCTCTGTGGTGGGCAGTTCCATCAATGAGTTTTCCCAGCAATTGCCTCAATACCGGGCGCAGTTGGTGGAGCAATTTGCCTGGATATTGGACAAGCTCAAGGAGCTGAATATTCACATCTCCAAAGAGAAGGTGCTGGCCTATCTGGACCCCGGCATGGCCTTGTCTTTGACCACCAATACGCTTTCCGGCGTGGGCAATGTCATGGCCAACCTGTTTCTGATCGTGCTGACCATAGTCTTTATGCTGTTTGAGGCACAATCTTTGCCGCGTAAGGTGCATCTGGCGCTGGATGACCCCGAGATGCGTTTATCCCAGATTGAGCGCTTCTTGCAATCAGTGAACCAATACATGGTGATCAAGACCCTGGTCAGCCTGGCAACCGGTGTTATTGTCGGTGTCGGTCTGGCGCTGATGGGGGTGGATTATGCGCTGCTCTGGGGCGTAGTGGCTTTTTTGTTTAATTATATTCCCAATATCGGTTCTATCATCGCCGCCATCCCGGCCGTACTGCTGGCCTTTGTGCAGCTGGGCACAGCGGGTGCAGGCGGGGTTGCCGCCCTGTATCTGGCAACCAATATGGTAATGGGCAATCTGGTAGAACCCAGATTCATGGGGCGCGGCCTCGGGCTGTCCACCCTGGTGGTATTCCTGTCGTTGATCTTCTGGGGCTGGCTCTTGGGCTCGGTCGGCATGTTGCTGTCCGTACCGCTGACCATGATAGTCAAGATAGCTCTGGAATCGAGCCAGAGTGGCAGTTGGCTGGCAATCTTGCTCTCGGACGATGCCAGTATTGCCGTGCGGGAAAATGCCGATAAAGAAGCGGCATCCGATGCCGAATAAAGGCAGAAATAAGAAGTTGAGGATTTCATGCAGTTATTTTTGGAAGCCATCACCGACCTGACACCAGGCGATGAGTGTGGCCGTTTGTTTCATGGTCGCGGCGGCCGTTATCCAGGCACCGAGCACTTATGCCTGGATTGGTTTGAACCTGTGGTGTTGCTGACCGCCTTTAAACCCCTGACGCCGGAAGAGCTGGCGCTGGTTACCGAGCGTCTGCAATTACGCTGGCAAGCCTTGGGGCTGGCCCTGAATCTTGTCTATCAATACCGCGCCGCCGGGCAGACCCGCACCGAGCTCATTGCCGGCGAGATACCCGAGCCACATCTGGCCAGCGAGCTTGGCTGCCGTTATCAATTGCATCTGTTACGGGGCCAGAATCATGGTTTGTTCCTGGACATGCGAAACGGCCGCGAGTGGGTGATGGCCAACAGTGCTCGGCGGAAAGTACTGAATCTGTTTGCCTATACCTGTGCGTTTTCGGTGGCGGCCCTCAAGGGCGGCGCCGATGAAGTGGTCAATATGGATATGAGTAAAGGGGCGCTCGCCATCGGCAAGCAAAACCATTTGCTCAATGGGCTTACTGCCGGCGCCCGCTTTCTGGGGCATGATATCTTCAAGTCCTGGGGCAAACTTAAAAAACTCGGGCCCTATGACTTGCTGATAGTCGATCCGCCCAGCAACCAAAAGGGTAGCTTTGTGGCAACCAAAGACTATCTGCGACTGCTGCGTCATCTGCCGCAACTCTTGAACCCGGGCGCCGAGCTGTTGCTCTGTCTCAATGCGCCTGAGCTGGACAGAGCGTTTTTGCAGAGCCAGGTCAGTGACGCCGCACCAGAACTTGAGTTTGTCAAACAGCTGGATAACCCACCGGCCTTTGCAGACCGGGATCCTGACAGGGCATTGAAGGTGTTGCTGTATCGCTATGAGGGAGAACCGGACTCGGATACTCAATAACTGAGGCGTTCAGAGATCAGGGATTGGCCGCCTTCTTCCAACAGGGCGGCTATGCCTTCGACATCAAAACTGCTCAAGCCGGATGCCTGGTGCAATAGCCTGTCCTGGACATCCAAGGGCATCTGCATCCTTTCCATAAACATGCGCATTCCCAATATATCGCCACTGGCCAGCAGGGTGGCGAGGGTTCGTGCTTCAAAGTCGACAATATGATTCATGGCGTCGTCCTCTTGCTGATTTACGGGCCGGGGAGGCCTCCTTTAAGCAATAGCAGTTGCAGCGCCCGCCGCTAGACCCAATGTGTTTAAAAAATTTCGCCTCAGAACCCAGGGGCATATCAAACTGAAAGTCTTTCAGCACTTCCTACATAACCGGTGGATATTTGAGCTTTTGAAGGTGGTTTTACCAGTTTGGGGTAACGAAAGTGAAAGTTTTCTGTAATTCTTTCTCGGGCCTTGTTATACTGGCGCCGCCTTAGGGGAAACACCCAGGGCTCCGAAAAGCCGGAATCGGGCATAAAGTGTCGTCGGGACCTGAACTTAACAGGAATCCAAGAAAAAGATACGCCCTGTACCCTACAGAATAGACTGGAGTTGTTATGGAAATTCATGAGTACCAAGATGCTTACTACCAACTGCAGGATGAAGTGATTGAATCACTTCCGGTAGAGAAAGACGAAGAAGCGTTTTTGGATTAAGCCTCAGCCAGGCAGCTCAAATCTTGAAAAAGCGGCAACCTCAGGGTTGCCGCTTTTTTTGTTGCCATTGAATTACGGATGAGTCATTCGAGGGCGGAGCCGGGGTAATAATGCTCGATAAGCTGGGTCAATATCCGCTGCTGTTGAGCAAGCTTTTGTCTTTGTGCCTGGCGCTGCAAGCCTTTGAGTGCATGATACTGAGGCTTGATTTCAATACCCTGGCTCTCGCTCAAGCGCGTGAAGCGACTGACCACTTCAGTCACGCTGAAATCCTCGGCGAATATATCCAACTGTTGCGAGTGCATCAGCCAGCGAATACCTTGATAGACACCTATGTGAGGCAGGGAGTGATGATCTTCGTCACTGAAGAACTCGCTGTGAAATATAAGTTGCTGAGACGGCAGCACCGACAGATGTTTGGCCAGCGCCAGATTTCGCTGTTTGTGGTAGTCATTGCGGCCAAGTCCGGGGGTGGTGGCCTGGTTACTTATCGCCATGTACAGGGGCTTGCCTGTTAGCTGGCCCTGAGTGAGTGCCTGCTCGAGCTCATCGGCATAAGTCGGGCTGTCGTACCAGAGACTGGCATCCAGCACCAGGTAAGCATTGAACATAGGCTGTTGCCGGCGCAGCGCCTCCAGTGCCAACAAGCCCCCAAAAGAGTGACCGATAAGCACAGTAGGGCCGGGCTGCCCAAGCCTGGTATTCAGCCAGGGGTTAAGTTCCTGGTCGAGAAAGTCGAGAAAAGCGCCGGCATTGCCCGATTGCTGATAAAGCGGCCCTGCGGGTCTACCACCGGGTAGTGTTTCCAGTTTCACCGGCGTGAAGTCACGAATACGGTTACGGTTGATGATGCCGACTATGACGCCTTCAGGTATCGCAGGATTAACCCCGGAAGCCAGATAGTCCAGCATGGGTGCAAGATGCTCAAACTGCTGCTCGGCATCCAGGATCACATAACGGGCAAAGCTCTTGCTGTGCCTGGCGTCCCAGTGTTTGGGAAGACGCAGCAATACTTCCCGCGATTCTCCCAATATGTTGGAGTTCAGCGTCAGTAGCTGTTGTTTCCCGGCGGCTTCTTTATCCAGGCTTTGGGCGCTGCAGCCTACCAGCAGACCGAACAATAGCGTCAGAGGGATAAACAGTGATTTTTTCATGGAAATTTTTACTCGGTAAAGGTGACATTTTCAGCTTGAAATTCAGCCCTGATGGGCTTTTGAGTGGCCTGGCTCACATTCGCGTCATTACATTGTAAATGATAACCAATATCATTTATATGTTGTAAGGATTATGCTACTTTTTCGCGCCATGGAACCAGGGGCTTTACCTGGATTTACCCAAAAGCAACAACTTACAAGGCGCAATCGTCGCCGCGATAATCGGGGGAATAGAATGAAACTGGATAAGTGCCGCAAACTGCTTACCTTGAGCTTGGTCGCCATGGCTGTCAGTGGTTATACCCAGGCAGATGAAGGTGAAATGGAGCATATGGTCGTTACTGCCAGTGCCAAGGATCAGCAACTCAGCACTGCACCTGCCTCAATCTCGGTGATCGATGCCGAAGCGATTAAGCTGATGCCGGTCAAAGATCTGGGGGATGTGCTGAGAAACAGTGTCGGCGTGAATGTGGTGACCAACGACTCGGGCCGAAACAGCATCTATATCCGTGGTATGGATGAAGACTATGTACTGATGTTGATCAACGGCAAGCGGGTTTCTTCTTCCAATGGTCTGTGGCGCGGCGGTAACTTTGACTTGACTGCTATCCCCATCGACGCTATCTCCCGGGTGGAGATTGTTCGCGGCCCCATGTCGGCTCTCTATGGTTCAGATGCGGTTGGCGGGGTCATCAACGTGATTACCAAGGCGCCAGATGATGACTGGCAACTGGTACTCGACAGCGAGTACAGTTGGATGCAGGACGGCGAGGGCGGTGATCGCAGTCGTACCAACCTGTTTGGCTCGGGCAAACTCACAGATAATCTGGGGCTGATGTTCACCGCAGAGGTGGCTGAGCAGGACGCCTGGTTGATGCCCGAACTGACCCCGAATCAGGACACCATAGAAGAGCGCAAGACTCGCAAGCTCTATGGCTCGCTCACCTGGCAGCTGGCAGACAATCAATCGCTGGACTTGGATTATCAATACGATAATGACAAGGTGCCCTTGACCACCTTTGCTGCCAATTCAAAACGCGAGCAGAAGATAGAGCGCAACACCTTTGCTCTGACTCACAGAGGCGAGTGGAGCTGGGGTGGCACCGAGCTTTTGGCCAACCTGGAAAAGTCGGATATCTACGACTACAACAGCCGCTATTCGCTGCAGCCCCCTTTGGGACGTGACATCGAAGAGAAAAACACTACCTTCAGAGGCTCGGCCTTCTTTAACCTGTGGCAGCAGGACTGGACCGTCGGCGCCGAGTACTTTGAAACTGAAGTCGACGATCCTGTGCAATATCCACTTACCGGTGGTGACAGTGTTGAACAATACTCGCTGTTTATTCAGGATCAGTTCGATTTCCTGGATGATTTCACCCTGACCCTCGGCGGCCGCTACGAAGACAACGAAAAGTACGGCAGCCATTTCAGCCCCAGGGCGTATCTGGTTTACCGTGCCTCTGATGCATTGGTGCTCAAAGGTGGTGTCGGTACGGCATTCAGGGCTCCGGCACTGTTTGAATCATCTCCGACTTTCTCTTCAGTCAGTTGCCGCGGCGCTTGTACTGTAGTGGGCAATGCGGATCTTGAGCCCGAAACCAGTGTCAACTATGAGCTGGCAGCCTTGTGGAGTCAGCCTTCCTATGAGCTGTCTGCAACCTTGTTCCATAACAAGGTGGAAGATCTGATCACGGTTTCGGCTTGGGATGGTTCCAGCCCAACCCGTACTTACTACAACGAATCTAAGGTGACTTTGCAAGGGGTAGAGCTGACCGCCAGCGTGGATATCACGGCGGATCTCGGCCTCAAGGCAAACTACAGTTATCTCGATACCGAGACAGGTGATGGTGATGAACTCACTGGTCGTCCACGCCAGAGTGCCAATGTGCAATTGGATTGGTATCTCACCGACGATTGGCAGCTGTATGTTGCCGGTAACTATTTCGGTTCATATTTGGATAGCAGTGCCGTGCGTCAGGATGGCTACAGCCGCTTCGATATCGGCAGCAGTTATCGGGTGAACGATCACCTGAAACTACGCGCAGGGGTAACCAACTTTACCGACGAGCAACCGGCCGAGGAAGACACCAACAGCGATATGATACTGCAAGGCCGTGCCTTCTTTGTCGGTGTCAGCCTGAGCCTCTAAGCGTCTGGGCCTACTCCCGGCCTGAATCCTTTAAATAGCCAGGATTGCAATAAGAAAAGCAGCGACTTGTCGCTGCTTTTCTTTTGGCCAACATTTTATTTCTCCATCGAAAGGCTCAGGTGATAACCACCAAAAGGCATTGAGCCGTAATCTAACCGCAGGCCTTTTGCCCTTTGCCTTTGCGGCCATCTTTATCCAGCGGGCAATCGGCGCACATTTGGGTGCAGGGAAGCTTGTGCCGCAGGCAACAGGCGATACGCGGGCTTTGCTGCTTGAGCCTTAGCTTACGCCAAAATGGATGGGCAATCGGTGCAATATCAATCCGTGGCTGCAGCTCAGCTTGCTCGAACATCTCTCTTATCAATTGTTGTCGCCAACTGACGGGCAGTGACAACTCACCCAGATACCAATGCACAATATAGGCTTGATGGCTGAAATGCAGCTTTGATGGCACTGGCCCCAGTTCTGCCAGGCGCTCGACAATGGGAATGAGCAACTGATCGAGTAAGCTTTCCCAACTGGCAAGTTGCCCGGCGGGAGCCGGATGGCTGACATCTGCATCAAGCAGCAGATAGAAGGTTTCCGCCCGGCCGTTATCAAAAGGTTCAAGGTACCAGTTGCCACTGCAAGCTGCAGCCGCAATGGCGCGGTTAAGTGCGCTGCCGGGCTGACTGGCAAACAACCACAGCAGCAGGGGGGGCAGTTGCAGGCCGAAAAACCACTGGCTCCACATGGAGTGCAGTGCCCGGGCGTCTATCTCGGGCTTTGTGGCACAAGTTGTGGACACCTTGGCTTGATAACTCAGGGCAAATTGCTGCAGCAGCGCCGGGTAATGTGCCTGGCTCAAGACTGAGTTCAAGCTGATGGCTTCTTGGGGTAACTGCTCCAGACTCTCTATGGCCTTGAAGTGCTCGCCATAGAAGGCGGCTTTTTGTGCCAATAGTTGGTTGAGCTCGCTGGCAATACTCATTCCCATGACGGCAGTCCTCCGGTGGCATTGTTGGTCGAATCCTCCCCGCCATGGTGCCCGGCGGCTCTGGGCTTTGCTCTGGGTCTGGGGATAATCATCGGGCAGTTGGCCTCGGGATCTGTGATTATGCTGGCATTGATATCGAACACCTGTTCCAGCAGGGCCTCGGTCAACAGTGATTCAGGCGCGCCGCCGGCAATCAACTTGCCATCACGCATCAACAGCAAGTGATCGCCGTAACGCAGAGCCTGGTTGATGTCGTGCAGCACCAATACCAAGGTGCGGCCCTGATCCACCAACGCCCGGCAAAAGTCGAGTACTGCCAGCTGGGAGCGGATATCGAGAAACGAGGTGGGTTCATCGAGCAGCAGCAAGTCGGTTTGCTGCGCCAACACCATCGCCAGCCAGACTCGCTGTTGCTGGCCGCCTGAGAGCTCGGCCACCGGCCTTTGTGCCAGTGTGGTTAACCCTGTGGCAGCCAGGGCTTGGGCAACCGCCTGCTCATCTTGCTCTGACCATTGGTGCCACAGGCTCTGATGAGGGTAACGGCCGCGACTGACCAGCTCCTGCACATCTATTCCTTCCGGTAATTCAGGCTTTTGCACCAGTAGTGCCAGCTCCCTGGCTCTGGCCTTGTTGCTCAACTGCGCCAAGGGGGTGTGACCCAAGATGACCTGGCCGCGTGTGGGCGGCAGTACCTGGCTCAAACACTTGAGCAGGGTCGACTTGCCACAACCATTGGGGCCAAGGATCACCGTCAGCTTACCCTTGGGGATGGCCAGGTTCATGGCGCTTATGATGGGCCGCTGGCCGTACTCGAGATAAAGCTCATGCCCACTGAGGGCAATGTCATAGTCAGGGTATTGGGTCATGATCTTTCTCCTTTCAGTCCCTTGGCCAGTTGCGGTTGTCCCCGGATTTCGCGGCTCAACAGCAGCGCTAGATAGGCGCCGCCGATGAGGGCGGTCAATACGCCCACCGGCAGCCTTTGGTTGCCCGGCAGCAATAAGGTAAGAGTGTCGGCCCCGAGCAGCAACAGTGCGCCTATCAGCGCCGAGCGCAGCAGTGCCAATTGACGATTGCCAAAGCGGGCCAGATGCGGCGCCACCAAGGCGACGAAGGCTACCGGGCCGGCGCAGAGTACGGCTCCCAGCGCCAGCAAGGAGGCAAACAGCAGCGCCAGTGTTTGGCTTTGGCGCACCGGGTTGCCAAGCGCCTGAGCCAGTTCCTGGCCCAAGCTTAGCAGTGACAGACGGCGGGAGAGCAGCAACAGAGCGGGCAGCGCCAGCAGTAACACTGAGGTTATCAGCAGCACATCACCCCAGGTGCGGTGTGCCAGACTGCCGGACAGATACCCCAGCATCTGCTGCGCCTGCTCTCTTTGCACCAGTGTCAGTACAAACTGCACCAGGGCGATGGCAAAGGCGTTGATGGCGATGCCCATCAACACCAGATTGCGGGAAAACTGCCATTGGCGTCCGAGCCCTGCGAAAAACAGCAGGAGCACAACCCCAGTGCCCAAGAGGGCGCCGGGCAGCAATGGCAGTTCCGGCAGCCATAATAACCAGAGGACGGCGCCGGCACTGGCTCCGGCATTGACCCCGAGAATATCCGGGCTTCCCAGCGGGTTACGGCTCAGGCTTTGAAACACGGCGCCGGAGAGCCCCAGCGCCATGCCGGCGCCGAGGGCACACAGGGCCCTTGGCAGGCGTGATTGCCACAAAAGCCAGTTTTCATAGTCGGAGGCTTCGGCAAACAAGGCCTTGGCAAGGCTCACAGGAGCCAGGCCCTGATGTCCCAGCATCAGGCTAAGTAGCAGTGCAGCGCCAAGCAGGATTACGGCCAGCAAGGCGGCTCCAATGGCGCCGGATGAGGGGGCTCTTAAGGTTATCGGGCCCCATTGCCAGATGGGAAAACGGGTTTGTTTCATGACGCCTCCTTCAGGTTTTGACCTCGGGCCATCAGGTACAGAAACGGCGCTCCCAGCAGGGCGACCATGATGCCGGTCAGCAGCTCGGCCGGCGGCATCAATACCCGCGCCAACAGATCTGCCAGTAATACCATGGCGCCGCCTATCAAAGCGGCTCCCGGTAATAGCAGGCGGAAATTGAGTGTCAGATAACGCCTGGCCAGATGGGCACTGGCCAGGCCGACAAAGGCCAGCGGGCCGACAATGGCGGTGGCTGCGGCGCACAGCAAGGTGGCAGCCAGCCAGGCGAGCAGCCCCTGCCAGCCCTGTGAGGCACCGAGCGCCTTGGCGGTATGATTGTCCAGCAGCATCAGATTCAGCGCCGGCGCCAGCAGCCACAAGAGTGCCGCGGCGGGCAGCAGATAGGGCCAGAGCGCATGAAACTCCGGCCAGCCCAGTCCGGACAGGGAGCCCGCCATCCAATACCTGAAACCATCAAATAGCTGTGGGTTCAGCAGCACTCTGGCCTGGACATAGGCCCCGAGCACGGCGCTGATGGCGGCGCCGGCCAGGATCAGCCTGACCGCAGCGGATTGCCCCTGGGATTGCTGCGCCCTGGACATCATATACACCAAGGCGCTGGCCAGCAGCGCCCCGGGCAAGGCCTGCCAGAAGAGACTCAAACCCGCTGTTGCGCTCCATAGCCCCAGAGTGACCAGAGAGGCGCTGGCGCCGGCATTGACGCCGAGCAGGCCGGGATCCGCCAAGGGGTTGCGGCACAGCGCCTGGATAACGCAACCGGCCATTGCCAATGCCATGCCGGCCAACATGCCGCACAGCAATCTTGGCAGCCTTGCCTGTAACACCAGTGACAGATGATCGTCTGCGGCCGGTTGCCAGAGCTTGCCCAGCATAGTCAGCGGTAGCGTGCGGGCGCCAAAGAGCAGGTTGGCCAATACCAGCAGCGCCAGCATCGTCAGCAGCCCAAGCAGGGTTAAAGCGTTACGTCCAAGACGGTTCTGGGACTGGGTATCTCCAGGTTGCAGAAAGATTTTTGGGTGTGTCATCCCGGCCTCCCGTTTTTATTCGATGGCGCGCCTGTATCTGCACCTGAATGGGCGTCTGTATCTGCACCTGGCTGTGTGTCTTGATGCCGGTATGGGCGAGTTTTTTCTTGTTGCTCTGCCAGGGTTTGTTGCAGTTGCGGCACCAGCTTGGGAATAGCCCATTTAACGCTTAGCAGCGAGCCGTAGGAGCTGGCCATCACCAGCGCCGGGTCGGTTATTGCCAGATACCGACCGCGGCGCATGGCAGGCAGACGACGGATAACCGCCATGGCTTCCACCTCGGCTCTGGCCTTGTCTGAGCTGTACCAGCTGAGCAGCAGCTCGGCATCATCCAGCATGTCGGCGCGCTCCAGTCCTATGTGGGCGGCGAAGTGGCCTCGGCTGGCATTGAGCCCAAAAAGTTGTGGTGGCAATACAAACCCCAGCGCCAACAGCAGATCCACTCTGGGATCGCCTGTGACATAAACCGAGAGATTGCCAACTCGACTGGCGGCATTGATATAGGCCAGGCGAACGCCATTGAACTCAGGGTTTTCGGCGGCGACTCGGGCGATATAAGCCCGTTGCTGTTTCAAAAGCGCTTCGGCCTGCAGTTCTTTGCCGAGCGCCTTGGCTATCAGTTCCACCTGCTGCTTAACCGGTGTCAGCCAGGGTTTGTCCGGATAGGCGATGACGGGGGCCAGAGCGCTCAGCTGCAAAAAGCTTTCGCGGGTGATACCGGACTGGGGCGCCAGAATAAGATCCGGTTTCAACGCCAATAATCGCTCCACATCCAGCTCGGGGTAACTGCTGATGATGGCCGGCAGCGGCAGCTCTTGCGCTTCCAATGCCTGGCGAAACCAGGGCAGATAACCCTCTGCATCGCCGCCCCAGTAATGGGGTTCAATGGCGATGGGGACAACCCCTAAGGATAGGGTCCAGTCTTCGGCCCCGGCTCCCAGGGTCACCACTCGCTTGGGCGGCGACTCGATGCAGCTGGTCCCGTGGGCCGTGGTAATGCAAACCGGATAACCGTCTTGCGGCGGTGTTTGGGCTTTGGTTTGCTGAGGGTCATAACAGCCCGCCAGCCCCAGGCTCAGAAACACGATAAGCGCCAACAGGCGCCTTGCTTCACACAACATACTTGTTATTCGCCCCGCAGTGCGGGGCGCTCCTTATTATGGGTAGTTTCACGGCATAACGCGGCTCAGAAACGGTAGTCTAGGGTGACGCTGAAATTACGCGGCGCGCCATACTGGAATTGGTCATAGAAGCCGAGCTGACTGTAATAGCTCTTGTCGAGGGCGTTATCCAGATTGGCTCTCAGGCTCAACTGTTCATTGAACTTGTATCTCGCCATCAACTTCACCAGGGCGTAGCTGCCTTGTTCCACTTCAACCTTTTTTCCGTCTGGTTTTGAGACTTGGCTATAGATGCGGCTCTGCCAGTTGACCCCGGCGCCCAGCTGCAATCCGTGAAGCCAGCCATCGAATTCATAAGTGGTAAAGAGCTTGAGCTGCCGCTCCGGGTTGGTGGTGTTGATTTTTTGCCCTTGGGGATTTTCGGTATCAAACTGGGTGTAGCCCAGGTAAAGATCCCAGTTGTCATTGATGGAGCCGTTGACCTCAAACTCGAAACCCTGGGTCTTGGTGCCGTCGACACTGCGGTAGATGGGGATAGTGCTGTTGGGCAGGCTTTCGCCGGTTCGCTCACCGACATTGTCCTGACGGATCTCAAAGGCGGCCAACGACAAGTCCAGCGCCTCATCGAACAGGCTGGCCTTGATCCCGGCCTCATAGTTGCTGCCCTTGATGGGGTCCAGATAACGGCCATCTGCCTGAACCTTGCTTTGCGGGGTAAAAATGTCCGTGTAGTTGGCATACAGGGCATATTCGTCGCTTAGGGCATAGGTCAGCCCCAGGTAGCCGGTGAACTCACCATCGACCTTATAGTCATGTTTGGCACCAAAGTTATCCTGATCTGTTTCCCAGTTATCCAGGCGGCCACCGAGCACCATGGACAGGGCATCGGTCAGTTCAAGCAGGGAAGCGACATAGACAGCCTGTTGCTTGGTTTCGCCCCAGGAGCCGTAAAGCACCTTATCGCTCCATTGCGGCTTTGGGTAATCAAAGCCGGGTTGGCGGAAGTCTCCCAAAGGTGGCCTGGCGCCGAGAGCGCCATAGTAGGGGTTGGCAAAATCCTGTTTTTGTTGATTGGCGCCGGCCACCAGTTGATGGTTGCGGCCAAAGGCGCTGAAGTTGCCGGACAGCTTGAGATCAAAGGTGTGCTGAGTGCGGCTGCCGTCGATAAAGGCCAAAGAGCCGGGGACCATGCCCTCATTGGTGACGGGATCCGGATTTTTCATGGGCCAGAGCACATCAAACTCCAGGCTGTTGTCACCATAGATATAGCTGCCTTTTAGGCTCCAATCTGGGTTGAAGTGGTGCTCCAGAGTCACGAAGCCGTTGAGCGCATCTGTCTTGGCGGAGGCCCAACTGGGGGCGGTGGATACATGACGGTCGTAATTGGTGCGGTTGCCGTCACTGTCAAACAGCGGCAAGCCGCCGGACATGGTGCCTTCCGGCCTGGTATGCTGGAAATCACTGCCCAGGGCCAGCAGAGTATTGGTTCCCAGATCCGCTTCCAGGATGCCATACAGGGTTTGCCGCTGCTGCTCATATCTGTGTTGCCAGTTTTCCCTGTCCTGATAGGCCAGCACCACCCGGCCACGGATGCTGGCATCCTGATTGAGGCCGCCGGAGAGATCGACTACGCCGCGCAGCATGTCCCAGGAGCCGCTGCTCAGGCTGACGCTGCCCTGAAACTCGGCAGTGGGCCGTTTTCGCACCAAATTGATGGCGGCGGAAGGGCTACCGGCACCCAGCATCAAGCCGGTGGCGCCCCGTACTACTTCAATGCGCTCGTATAGGGCGCTGTCCATCAGGTTATCGCCATAGTTGAAGCGGGTGTCATAGGTGGTTGCCACGCCATCATAGAGAATGCTGCTGACTGAGATCCCGCGGGCGCTGATGGAGTATCTGTCGTTGTCCGAGGGGCGGGCATTGATCCCGGCGACACTGGTCATAACATCTATGACAGAGTTGAGCTGCTGATCTTCAATGGCTTTGGCGGTGACGGCTGTGACAGACTGCGGCGTCTCGAGAAACGAGAGCTTCATACCTGTGGCCGTGCTCATGTCACTAGCCTTGTAGCTCATGGGCTGGCTCTTGGCACCGATTACTGTCAGTACCTCCATCTCTTTCTCCTGTGTTTCGCTCTTGTCGGCGGCGAACACCGGGGCGCTCAATAGCACAGAACAGAGAAGGGCGATGGGGGTCGGCCTGAAGCCATTAAGGGTTTGCATGTTTGTGTCCATTTTCCTGTTACTTCCTGGAAGGTTTACAGGGCCGGGTCTGCAAGACGCTCGGCCTGGGTGGGTGTCACGCCAAAGCTGTGGCTGGCGGCAAAGGGGTGCAGCGGATTGTCGATATCGCCGGCAAAGCGCAGGTTCTTCTCCCTGTCTTCGAGATCTATCATCTGCTGGTTGTTGTTGAGCTGGATCCGGTTCAGACAGGTGCGGACAAAGGTCGGCTGGAACAGATCGTAGCGGCGATACTTATCGGCAAACTGGGGGTGGGAAGCCTGATAATCACGGACCTTTGCGGCCACCAGGCTCCAGAATCCCTGTTCACTCAGGCTGGTGTGGCTATCGAGCAGCGGCGCCATAAAGCGGAAGATACAGTCGAAAATATCCAGCAGTATGTAGTTGAGCTTCATCTCCTCTTCGAGCGAGACCGCCAGTTGCGCCACCCGTCCCGGCAGCGGCGCACTGCCGTTGAGAATTGCGACTTCTTCGCCTATGTCCTTCATCAATATGGTGACAGGCACCTTGTCATCCAGCACCAGAATAAGGTTCTCGCCATGGGGCATAAACACTAGATCGTAGGCAAAGAAGGCGTGCAGCAAGGGGGTAAGGTAAAGATCCAGCAGCCGGCTCATCCAGTCGTGGGCACTCAGGGGGGAAGCCTCGATAAGCGCCGCCAGCAGGCTCTGCTGCTGATTGTCCTGGTGCAGCAGCGCAGCCAGTGTCATCAGTTGCTGTCCGGGTTTTACCAAAGGCTCGCCCTGGAAGCTGAGAGCATAAGGGCTTTCACGCCACAGTGCCGAGAGCATCTTCTTGTAGGGGGTGTCTTTCTCCAGCGCCTGCTCATAGTATCTGTGGTGATAGCCTATGGCGGCGATTTCCCTGAGCAGCACAAATCTTTGATTGGCAAAGAAAGGGTCGCTGTCGATAAGCTCGGCGACAAAGGCATTGATCTCCGGGGTTCGGCTCATGTAGTAGGGCGATAAACCCCGCATAAAGCCCATATTGAGAATCGACAGCGCCGTCTTCACGTAACAGCGCTTGGGTTGGCTCAGGTTGAAGAAGGTGCGGATGGATTGCTGCACCTGATATTCATCACGGCCTTGTCCCAGGTGAATGAGGCGGTCACGGGCCAGATCGGCGGCAAATATGCGGCTGATCTTTTCGCGCCACTGCCATGGATGAACGGGCATCAGAAAATAATCGTCCGGGTTTTTGCCCTGTTGCCGGATCTTCTGCTCAAATCTGAGCAACAAGGCATCGCCCAACTCATCTTGCAGCAGTTGGCGATAGTCGAGCCCGGCTATCAGCGCCAGGCTGGTATGTTCACTGCTGACCGCCAGCCACTCGAGTTGCAACGGTTGGCCGCTCTCCGGCGTAAAGGCCCGCCAGTCATCGACATCAAAACCTATGCGGCCGTTGTTGGCGACAAACACAGGATGGCCTTCGGTCATGGCCGCTTCTATCTGCTGATAGTCGCAATCCACCAGCTCCTGCACCGGCTTTGCCTGCCACAGAAGTTTGAAGGCCTTGCTGTAGAGGGTGCTGGTGATCTCTTCAAGATAAGTGGGCAGCAATGCATCGCTTATGCCGAGTCTCTCCTTGAGGGCGATGATAAGCAGCATGGCGTCCGGCTGTTGCTGCTCGCCATCTTTGAAACACTCGATGGAATCCGGCGCTATCTGCAGGTGATCCAGCTGATAACGGCGACCGCTGAAGCGGTAGCAGAGCTGACCATCCCGGGTATCCAGCTTGAGCTGCCAACAGGCCTCTTGCTCTGCCTCTGCTGGCAATAACAGCTCTGGCACTATTAGCTTTTCATGACTGAATTCACTGAGAATTTTCGCCAGCAGATGGCGGCTCGCCTGGTTCCAGATGGCAGGCGTCAGATGGCTGAGACGGGTCTGTTCGATAATGGATGCTGTCATTGTGTGGCTCCTGTTGCCAGTGCGGCACTGAACCCAGGCAGGGTGCAAAAACCCAGCATGGCTTGTTTGTTTTCGAGTTGAATGGCGTGGCTGTAGCAGATGCCTACCGCACGGTTCAGCGGGTGAATCTTTTGGTTGTTGATATCCGGCTCTACCACCAGGCGGGCAAAGCCCAGATGCTGCAGTATCAGAGACACTACAGCCGTGATGGCCTGGCGGCTGAAACCGCGCTGCGGCTTAGTGGGAGGAGCCAGCAGCAAATGCATGCCGCAATCGCCGTGTTGGCAGTCAAAGTGTTGGCCCACTTCATCAAAGCGGGGATCGTACAGCTCGGTATAGAGCACAGGCTCCGCGCCGCGATAGGCCATCAGGCCAAACTTATCTGCAGTGGGGGCGAGCTCAACGCGGCGCTCGGTGGGCGTTAAGGATTGCATGCCCCAGAAGGCGGCATAGTCGCGGCCGAGCCAGTCGCTCAGGGTGTCAAAGTGCTCGCTTTCCCGATAGGCACAAAAATCAAAGTCGTTGACCTTGAGGCGCTTGCCCGGCGCAAAGCCGTATCTGGCGCTGAAGCCGGCCGTGTCTGCAGCCGGATTAACTGCTGTTTGAGAGGCCATCAGCTGGCCTCCCGCTGCAACGCTTGATTGCTGCTTTGCCGGCGTTTGGGCGCACTGGCGTCTTGCTTGGGAATACCAAAGCTTTGGAAGGCAATTTGCTGCTCTATCTCGTAAGGTGCTTTGCCCAGGATCTGCCGCAATATGGTGGCGTTGCGATAGCAGCCCATTCCCAGATCCGGCGAACACAGCCCGTGGGTGTGCAGCCCCAGATTCTGAACAAAAATTCGCCCGGCCTTGTCTATGTGATAATGCCGCTGGACATCGGGCTCGCCCTTTTGATCGAACAGCAGCTGCGAGTGGAGCGGCTCTAGAAAATCCGGCAATCGGTAGCAGTAGCCGGTGGCCATCACCAGTGCCGAACTGGTCAGCTCGAACTCCTGCTCAAGCTCTGTATGTCTGCAACCCAGCAGCAGTTGCTGTCCGTCGCTGTGAACGCTTTGCAGTGCCGTGTTGGTCAGCAGTTGTACATCAAAGTCACAGTGCAGGCGTTTTTGGTAAAGCAGATCATAGATGCTGTTGATCAGATCGGCGTTGATCCCCTTATAGAGGCTCTTCTGTGAGCCGATAAGTTCGCGGCGCTGTGCCTCGGGCAGGGCGTGGAAATAGTCGATATATTCCGGCGAGGTCATTTCCAGAGTCAGCTTGGTGTATTCGAGCGGGAAGAATCTTGGCGAGCGGGTGAGCCAGCGCAGGCGATAACCGTATTTGTCGATATCCAGCAGCAGATCTTCGAAGATCTCTGCCGCGCTTTGGCCACTGCCGACTATGGTGATGTCATTTTGGCTCTGCAGTGCCTGTTTACGGTGCAGATAGTTGGCCGAGTGCAGTACTCGCTTGTCGGCGCCGGGGCAGAAGTGGGGCATCCAGGGCTGGGTACCGGTTCCCAGCACCAGGTGACGGGCGCGCAGGCTCTGCTCTTGGCCACTGACTCTGTCCTGTCCCCTGACCAGATAGGTGTCGGTTTCGGCATCGAAACTGACCCGGGTGACCTTGAAATTGAATTTAAGGTTACTCAGCTCGGCGCAGACCCATTGGCAGTAGAGATTATATTCCTGCCGCGGCAGGAAGAAGCTTTCGCGAATATAGAAACTGTAGAGTCGGCCGGTTTGTTTGGCGAAGTTCAAATAGCTGTAGCGGCTGGTGGGATCGGCCATGGTCACCAGATCCGACATGACAGGGGTCTGCAATCTGGACGATTCCAGCAACATGCCGGGATGCCAGTCGAAACCGGCGCCGGCATCGACAAACAGACACTCAAGACCATCAAGCGGCTCGGCCAGGGCCGCCAGGCTCAGGTTAAAGGGGCCTATCCCTATGCCCAGGGTATCGTAGACTTTGGTTTGCATCAGTTCCTCCTCAGGCGCTGCAAAGCGCGCTGGTCTTGTAGTGACGGGCCTGCTCGCGACCGATTTTGCAGATGTCGGTCAATACGGCTTCGATATCCTCGAGACGGGTGTGAGGGTTGAGCAGGGTAAACTTGAGATATTGGCTGCCGGCCACCTTGGTCGCTGCAATCATGGCGCGCCCTTCGCGGGCCAGGCGGGCACGGATATGGCGATTGCATTCATCCAGTTCGGCGCTGCCGAGCGCCGGGTCGTTGAAGCGAAACACCAGGGTAGTCAGCGACGGGCGCTGCGCCGTCTGCAACTCGGGGAAACGGCTAAAGCTTTCATAAAGCTCGGCTGTGGTGGCAATCAGGGTGTCGAACATCTCGCCTATGGCATCCGGTCCGGCGGCTCTCAGGCTCAGCCACAACTTAAGGGCATCAAACCTGCGGGTGGTCTGCAGGCTCTTGTTGACCAGATCCGGCACTCCGGCCTGGGCCTGGGACTCAGGGTTGAGGTAATCGGCATGGTAGGTGAGGTAACCGAGCACGCCTTTGTCCTTGACCAACAGCGCCGAGCAGCACACGGGCTGGAAGAAGGACTTATGGAAATCCAGGCTGACAGAGTCGGCCAACTCTATGCCTTCGAGGCGTTGGCGCTGAGTGCGTGACAGCAACAAGGCGCCGCCGTAGGCCGCATCCACATGCAGATAACAGCCGAACTCGCGGCAAAGGGCAGCTATGGGCGCTATGGGATCTATGGCGCCAAAGTCAGTGGTCCCAGCGGTAGCGACCACGGCGATGGGGATCAGTCCTGCCGCTTTGAGCTGCCTGAGTTTGCCCGCCAGTGCCTTGGGATCCATGCGCCGATTGGCATCACAACCGACACTAACAACCGCCTCGTGTCCCAACCCTAAAAGTGCGGCCGCCTTTTGAATGCTGAAATGGCTGAATTCAGAGCAGAGAATGCGGTAGCGGCGGGCATTGGCAGCCAGGCCGGCCAGAACATTGCCTCTGTGACCCGGCTCAAGGCTGCCGGCCAACTCTCTGGCAAGCAGCAGCGCCATCAGGTTGGACTGGGTGCCGCCGGTAGTGAAGACACCGTCGGCAAATCCTTGATATCCCACGCGCTCGCAGGCCCAGTCGATAACCTTCTGTTCAATCAGAGTCCCGCCGGCGCTCTGATCCCAGGTTTCCACCGCAGTATTGATGGCAGAACTCAACTGCTCGGCCAACAAGGATGTGAGCATTACAGGGCAGTTGAGGTGGGCCAGATAATCAGGGTGTTGGAAGTAGATGGCGTGGCTGAGATAGAGCTTGTCCAGTTCGGCCAGAACTTGCTTCATGTCCCCGAGGGGGCGGTCAAGATTGATATCGGAAAATGCGCTTTGCAGCTCTTCGGGGCGAATGCCACTGCTGGGGCCATCCAGCCGTTCAAGGCGGTGTTTCAGGGTATCCATGCCCAGTTGCATCAAGCGGGAGTAGTGGTGTTCGGGTGCGATACCAAAGAGTTCAGTGTGGGGAGCGAACGGCAGGTGGCCGGCGGCATCATAGCTCGGGTCATTGCTCGCCTGTTCAGGCTCCATGCTGGGGTGTGTCACTTTTGCCTCCTTTGCGACTGACATGAGGTCAGTCATCAATGACAAGTCACCCAGGGACAGGAACTACTTCGGCCTTTCCCTGGGCCATTCCTTTTTTGCTGTCATCCGTTTCTCAACTACAGCGGCGACAAATTAGCATGCACTCAAATACAAATGCAAATGATTCTCAATTGATTTGTGTAAAGATGTAACTGGTCTGATTAGAAGCCTGTACCGATAACCACAAACTGGTCGGATAAAGACAGCATTTACAGCATTGGGAGCGACTGATTTGAGAGCGATTTGCTCAAGAGTGACGGAATTCCCATTGGCTCCGCCGGAGGTGAGGTAAAGGACGGGAGTCGAAGACGGTGGAGCAAGCTTGCTCAAATGCCTCTTAACTGGGCCGACTAAATTCCCCAACATAGGCACGAATGGAGAATTAACTCACTGCCATATAAGCACTAAACTGAGTATATTCATCACAAGAGGAATTTTTGAGGAGCAGGGGATGAATGCCACAGCCGGTCGTCCTAAAGGCCATTCAGGGGCCCGGGATGCTTTGATAGAAGCCGCGCGCAGCTGCTTTACCCTGAAGGGGTATGAGCGGGTTTCCACCCGAGAGCTGGCACGCAAGGCGGGAGTGGATGCGGCGATGATCCGTTATTACTTCGGCTCCAAGGCAGGCCTGTTTGAGGCTATGGTCAGAGACACAATCGCTCCAGTGCTGGAAGCCTTCAAACACTACAATGCCGCGCAAAGTCATCAATCTACCTCTGAGGGCTCTTCAAACAGCTTTGAGCCCAGCAAGATGAGTCTTGATTCGAGCAAGAAAAGGCCCGAGTCAGGTTTTGGCGGGCCATTTGAGCTGATGCAGGTCTATTACCGCGCTATGGCCGCCAACCCGGCCTTGCCCGGGCTTATCATCCAGGTATTGAATCACAGAGAAGGCAGTGAAGCCTTCGATGCCCTTGCCAGCGTATTCAGTGACATGCTCAGCCGCTCGAGGCTGTGGATCCGCCAGCTTGGGCAACATCAAGGCCTTAATCCCAACCTGGACCCTACCTTGGCACGGCTGAGTTTTGTCAGCCTGATGGTGTTTCCGCTGATCGCCCCGGCCCATCTGATGCGGGACTTCGGTGTCGAATTGAATGAAACCTGGCTCAAACAGCTGGCAGAGCACAATGCCAAAGTCCTGCATCAAGGCTTATTGCGCCAGGATATTGCCGCCAACCCAGGCAGTGAGGAACCCCAATGAACAAGATATCCCTGATACTGACAGCGACACTATTGCTGTTGCAAGCTTGTGGCGACAACGGCGAAAGCCGCGCCATGGGCACTCTGGAGCGGGATCGTATCCAGCTTTCAGCCCCCGTTGCCGAGCAGATAGCCGATATCCATGTAGCCGAGGGTGACAAGGTCGAGGCGGGGCAGTTGTTGCTGCAATTGGACAGCCGCAGCGCGGCAGCCAGAGTGGCACAGCGCCGCGCCGAATTGGCTGAGGCCGGCGCCAGGCTTGATGAGTTGCAACAAGGCGCCAGGGTAGAAGAGCGGCGGGCGGCCAGAGCCGCCATAGAGGCGGCAACGGCAGCCGCGACCGAAGCCAGACTCAGATATCAGCGCACCCGCGAACTGTTTGTCGCCAAAGTGGTGGGGCAGGCGGAGTTGGATGCGGCCATCGCCGAGCGGGATCACACCAAGGCCTTGGTCGAGCAGGCCAATGAACAATGGCTGCAACTGGAAAACGGTACCCGCAGCGAACAACTGGCCCAGGCCGAAGCCAGAGTGGCTGCCGCAGCGGCGGCGCTCAAGGCCGAGGAGAAAGCCTTGGACGACCTCAGTCTCAGGGCGCCGCTGGCATCAGAGGTGAACATATTGCCCTGGAAGAGGGGCGATCGAGTGGCTCAGGGCACTCAACTTGTCGCGCTTTTGGCGCTGGATAAACCCTATGCCAGAGTCTATCTGCCGCAAACGGCCATCAGTAAGCTTTCCCGCGGCGACAAGCTGGAGGTCTGGGTCGATGGGGTGGAACAGCCGCTCAAAGGCACTGTCAGAAATATCCGTTCCCAACCGGCATTTACCCCGTTTTATGCCCTTAATGAGCGCGATCGTGCCAGATTGATGTATCTGACGGATATCGATGTCGAGGGCGCCGAGTCTCTGCCCTCAGGGCTGGCGCTGGAGGTACGACTGCCATGACTCAGTCAGCTGATGCCGGTGCTTCTTCGGCCATTCAAACTCCCCTGGTCATTGAAGCTCATGGGCTGACCCGGCGCTTTGGTGAGTTGACCGCGGTGGATAATCTCAGTCTCGCCATTCCCCGTGGCAGCATTTACGGCTTTCTCGGCCCCAACGGTTGCGGCAAGTCCACTGCGATTCGGCTGCTTACCGGCCTGTTGTTGCCGGATGCCGGTGAGGTGACCGTATTGGGAGAGCCGCTTGCCGGTAACGAAGAGAGGCTCAAGCAACGTATAGGTTATATGACCCAGAAGTTCTCTCTCTACGATAATCTGTCTGTGCTGGAGAACCTCAGATTTGTTGCCAGTATTTATGGCCTGTTCGGCCGCCGCGGCAAGGCGCGCATCGAAGAGCTACTGCATCTATATAGCTTGGAGGGCAGGGAGTCTCAGTTGGCCGGCTCCATGAGTGGTGGTCAGAAGCAGCGTCTGGCACTGGCCTGCGCCACACTACACTCCCCCGAGCTGTTGTTTCTCGATGAACCCACCTCGGCGGTCGATCCGGAAAACCGCCGCGAGTTTTGGGAGCGGCTGTTCGATCTCTGCGCCGCCGGGACCACTATTTTGGTTTCAACCCACTACATGGACGAAGCAGAGCGCTGCCATGCATTGGCAATCCTTGAGCGCGGCGCCAAGCGGGCCGATGGCTCCCCGGCCGAACTGATGCAGCAGATGGGCGCCAGCGTGGTGGAAGTGAGCGGTGAGCAGCTAAGGGCGCTCAAACAGCAGCTGGTGGCCTTACCTGAGGTTGTTTCTGCCGCTCAGGTAGGCACCCGGCTCAGGGTGTTGGTGCGGCGTGATGCCACAGATCCCATCGCCTTTCTCAGCCCCTATTGCGATGGGCACAAGCTCGCCATGGCGCGCCCCAGTCTCGAAGATGTGTTTGTATCCTGCACCGGAGGTCGACATGTGGGCTAGGATATTGGCAATCATGCTCAAGGAGCTCAGGCAGTTGTCGCGGGATAGGATGACCTTCGGCATGATAGTGATGATCCCTCTGGTGCAGCTGTTGCTGTTCGGCTACGCCATCAATACCGATGCCAGGCATCTGCCCGCCGGCTTGGTGGATATGTCCGCCAGCAGCTATAGCCGGGCCTTGGTGCAGGCGGTAAAGGCCACCCAAGTGGTGGACTTCAAGGCAAGATATGCCTCTATCGAACAGGCCGAGGCGGCCATCACCTCGGGAGAAGTGCGCGCCGTGCTCTATTTGCCGGCGGATCTCAATGCCCGGCTGGTGAATCATCCAGCCTTCGACCGTCGTCAAAGCGACAGCCAGCTTACCCGGCCCGTGGCTCAGTGGCTGGTGGATGGCTCGGATACGGTTATCGCCGCCGCGATTCGTAGCCTGAGAAGCATGCCGCTGGATGAAGTGGCCGGTTTCAGCAGCCAAAACCGGGTGCCAAGTTTTGAGGTGGTGCAGTATTTCAACCCGGAGCAGCGAACTGTGGTTAACATAGTGCCCGGCTTGCTGGCGGTGATTTTGACCATGACAATGATCATGTTCACCTCTGCCGCCATTGTCAGGGAAAGAGAGCAGGGCAATATGGAGTTTCTGATCACCACCCCGGTCAAACCCATGGAGCTGATGGTGGGGAAAATCATCCCCTATGTGCTGGTGGGGCTTATTCAGGTGAGTATTATCCTCAGCGTGGGCCACTTCCTGTTCGGTGTGCCTGTGCGCGGCGGTCTGGACAGCTTGTTGCTGGCCTCTTTGTTGTTCATCTTTGCCAGCCTCAGCCTGGGCCTGGTGATCAGCACTATTGCCAAGACCCAATTGCAGGCGATGCAGCTGACGGTATTTATCCTGCTGCCCTCTATTCTGTTGTCAGGCTTTATGTTTCCTTACGAAGCTATGCCAATTGCGGCGCAGTGGATAGCCGAAGCGCTGCCGGCGACCCACTTTATGCGTATGGTGCGCGCCATAGTCCTGCGTGAGGCCGATATCCTGATGTTGGCTAAAGATGCCTTTTGGCTGGGGGCGTTCACCCTGGGAGGCGTGTTGCTCGCTTCATTGAGGTTCCGTAAGCGTTTGGGATGAGCGCTGTGGTTCAGCGCTCTTCATCTCTGAGGGTCAACACTTCATAGCCGGTATCTGTCACCAGTATGGTGTGCTCCCACTGGGCCGAGAGTTTTTTATCCCGGGTCACTACAGTCCAGCCATCTTTCTTGGTCTTTATTTTGGCGCCGCCCTGATTGATCATCGGCTCTATGGTAAAACACATACCGGCTCGCAGTTCCAAGCCGCTGGCGGCGCGGCCATAGTGCAGTACCTGGGGCTCTTCGTGCATCTCCCGCCCTATGCCATGACCACAGTATTCCCTGACCACACTGTAGCCCTGGGATTCGGCATACTGCTGAATCGCATGGCCAATATCCCCGAGGCGGGCACCGGGCCTGACCATCTTGATCCCTCGCCACATGGCTTCATAAGTGGCCTGTACCAGGCGTTTGGCCAAAGGCGATGCCTGTGGCATCAGGTACATCTTGCTGGAGTCGGCAATAAAACCATCTTTTTCGAGGGTAATATCCAGATTGACAATATCGCTGGCCTTCAGCAACTGCTGCTCCGACGGAACCCCGTGACACACGACTTCATTGACCGAACTGTTGAGCACATAGGCATAGCCGTATTGGCCCTTGCTGGCCGGGCGCGCCTTAAGCTCGTTGACGATAAAGTCTTCTACTCTGTCGTTGATGGCCATGGTCGAGATGCCGGGAACAACAAAGTCGTCCAACATGGCAAATACCTTGGCAAGCAGAGCGCCTGAGCGGCGCATCAGCTCGGCTTCAGCCGCGGTTTTTAAATGAATTTTTCTTTTTTGATCAAGCATTTTGTGCTCCAGGTACCTTGATGGCTTCCCGCTGATACAGCTCGGCCATCAGCTCATTGAAACTCCGGTCGGGATTAAGCTCGGCCAGCATGCCCATCTTGATCCAAAACTCCGCCTGGGCGTTGATGGAGCGCGCCATCAGGCCGCTGGCCTTGCGCAGCTCCTCATGGAGTTCATCGGATATCTTGATAATTCCCATATGCTAAAAATACACTTTATATATAAAACATATATGAATCGTATACTTTGTGGTGGTGAAAGAAAAGCATGTTGGTTGAAAGATTGCGGTGCCTTAAGAAAGTGTGGCGTTGTCAGAAAAGGGCTTAAGGCTGTTCTTTAGACAAGCATAAGCAACCTTGGTCATATTTTGCAGAGGCGAGCTGATGGGCGGCTATGATGTTAAAAAGCCTGCTTGGGGAAGCAGGCTTGAGATTGAGCTCGAGGGTGAAGGTGAAGCTAGAGAACCGTTTGCTGCTCGTCTTCCGTTGGGCTGAAAGCGAGAGCCGGTTTTAACAGCTTTGGTTTATAACGGCTTGGGTCTTAGCCGTTTTGCTCAGAATGCTTTTGTTCAAAGGCAAGCGAGGCTTAATTTGTTGCCAGCGGCAGATGGGCCTTGCTGCCCCAGTCGGCCCAGGAGCCATCGTAGAGTATCAGGGCATCGAGGCGTACCTGATAGGCCGCCAGGATTAAAATACAGGCGGTGATCCCTGAGCCGCAACTGAAGATCAAAGGTTTGCCGCTGCGTCTGGCGTCCATGGCACCCAGATGTAGAAAAATCTGCTCCAGTGCCGGCTGAGGTTTCAGGCTGTCGCCATCCAGCACTTCGGCAAACGGCAGATTCACGGCGCCGGGAATATGGCCGCTGCGCACGCCTTCTCTGGGTTCGGGACTCTGGCCGAGAAAGCGTGAACTGGCCCTGGCATCCAGTATCATGGCCTGCTTGCCTGCCAAGGTATCCAATACCTGGGGGGCGTTACAGACCTTTTCCGCTTGATATTGCCCACAGGCGTTACCGCGCGGAAACTCGGTCGCCGGCTTGTCGGCACAGAGGCGCTGCTCTTTGAGCCATTTGGGCAGACCGCCGTCGAGAACAAACACCTGCTCAAAGCCCATGACCTTGAAACACCACCAGCCCCGGGGCGATGAGTAGATGCCCTGGTTGTCATAGATGACGACAGTGCTGTCCTGGTCGATGCCGAGCCGCTGCACCAGCTCGGTAAACTGGGCCTGACTCGGCAGGGCGTGTAACTCACTGGACTGCAGATCTGTGCACTCCCGCTCCAGATCCAGCCGCCGGGCACCGGCAATAAAGCAGGGCTCATCGTAGACTATCGGCTCGCGGCCTATCACCTTGTCCATGCTGGCATCCAAAATGACCAACTTGGGATCAGAAAGATGAGCGGCCAACCACTCGCTGCTTACCAGTGCAGATTGCATCTCGACTCCTTAAGCTCGGTAACGGCACCAAGCAATGAAACTTGGCCCAAATTACTGGAGCGCTACGGATTTCTCAAGCTGTTATTGCCACAGAACCTCTATAGGCGATTATTCTCAATAGTTATTGGCATGCGGTTTGGATTGCAGCCTTAGCAGCACTTTGCAGGCTGGCATCAATAATGGCCTCAAACTGTGGCTGTTGTCCGGCGGGCAACAGCTCCCTTAGCATTTCCCGGCGCTTCTCTTCACCGAGCAGGCGTTCGGCCAGCCAGGCACACAGATACATGGCCGACAGGCAGCCACCGGCGGTAGCTATGTTGCCTCTTATCACCAAAGGTTCATCCAGTACTTCGGCACCTGTCTTTTGCAATGCCGTTTTGGCATCCGGATGCGTGGTGGCCGCGCGGCAATCCAGTAACCCCAATCTTTGCAGGATAAAGGAACCGGCGCAGATAGAGCCGAGCAGTTGCTTGTTGGGATCCAACTCAAAAGTATTGATAAAGTCCGGGTCTTGCAGCGCCAGCGGGATCCCCTGTTTGCCGCTGATAAACAGCACGGCATCAGCCTGGTTGGCTTCGCGAATATGGCCCTGCATCTCAATCTCAAGACCCAATGCCGATTTGTGACTTTTGTTGCTGCCGAGCAGCTTGACCTGCCAATCATTCTGGATGCGGCCCACTATGTCCCACATCAAAAACAGATCGATATCGGTAAATTCATCGAAAGCCACTATGGCGATAGTGGGTTTCTTGTCCGCCGCACTATAGCTGGCGCTCGGAGTTTGGGCGTTTGGTGAAGTATAAACAGACATACAGCCTCCTTGTCTGGTATCAGTTTGACAATTGGGTTCTTCAGGAATGTTATTCAATGCCAATGCAAGCCGGGATTCAGTCTCTGAACTCTTCGTCATAGGCCAGGCCGCTGACATCTGCCAGCTCTTTACCCAGCTCCTGCATTGCGGCCTTGCCCTTACGTCTCAGCAGGGTCACTCTCTGACCATCCTTGAGCATCAAGATCAAGTCCCAGTATCTGGGCTCGCCGAAGTGGGGGCAGAGGCAAAATCCGCTGATTTCGGCCAGTGGCACCTTGAGTTGCCCTATGGGGTAGATACTGCGAATACTGTGCACCAGCACACAGGTATCCTTGTCTATCAAGATTTTATGGCGACAGAACAACGCGTGCCAGCCGAGTGTTGCCCCCATGGCCCAACCGAGCAGCAATTCAGGGTTAAGCCCGAAATACACCTGTGCCAGAGTCAGCGCCGCCAGCGGCAGGCCGATTAACCAGGTCCAGCGGCCAAACACCAACTCGGCCCTTTGTGAGGAGTACTTGTTCCAGTGCGCCATGGCTCAGCTCCCTAAGCGTGTCAGTAGCAGTCCGAGCAGGGCAAAAAGCGGCAGCGGCAGTGCCAGTTTCCACATCAGGTGTTGCTCCCAAATGGGTCGGTACTGACTGATGGATTGGCCAGTTTGAGTCGCGGCTTTCAGAGGCTTGGTTTCGGTATGGGGGGATTTTGCGGCCTGGCTCTCGGCCTCCGGCGGCGCCAAGTCGCTTGGAGCTGCGTCAAAGGGCACGGCTTTCAACTCGGGCCATGCAGTGACTTTTTCATAGACTTCAAGTTCATAAACTTCAAGTTCATTGACTGCGCGCGGGCCGGCGCAGCCGCGCAAAAAGCCTATCAATGCCAGCGCCTCGGCCATATCTGTCAGGGTGTGGCGCTGTCCGAGCAGCACCAGCTGTACCCCATTGGGCGTTTGTGCCAGTGGGGTAATATGAATAGAGAGTTGACTGTAGGGCAGGGTTTTACGGGGCTTGGCTTTTATACGCCACCAGCCAGTGTATTTTTGAATCTCAGCGCTTTTGGGGTCAAACAGCCAACGCCTTCTCACCCCCAAACAGCCAGTTGCCAGAGTTAACAACAGCAAGGCCGAGACGGCATGAAATACCTGTGATTTTCCTGTCAGCACCACAGCCATTAAACTTGAGGCCGACAGGGGAACCAGCATGATAAAGCCCCAGATTGTAGCCAGGGTTTGCTGTCTGCCAATAAAGTAGGCTCGTCCATCGGCATCCAGATTTAAGTGCCAACGAGCGCCGCGGGGCAGAGCGCGATATTTTTTGTTTAACTCATCTTCCTTGGACATCAATCAGTTATCCTTTTGAGGTATCAAGCGCCAGATGCAAAATAGGGAAGGGCTTACCCATGGCATCGAGTGCCGAGCGGGAGATCTGTTTAAAGCCTTGATGGCGGTAGAATCCGACCGCCTGTGGGTTTTGCTCATTGACATCGACCAAGTTGGCGCCGAGGTCTTCGATGGCATGCTTGAGCAGGGCACTGCCTACGCCTTGGCCGCGAGCCCGGCTGTGAACAAACAGCATCTCTATCTTGTCGTCTGCTACGCCCAGAAAGCCGACAATGGCTTTGGCTTCATCTCGTATACATCTGAGCGTCACCGCCGGGAAGGCCTTATCGAGGATCAGCGGCTTGAAAAAGGCGATATCGGCTTCGCTGATAAAGTCGTGGGTGGCGCGCACTGAATCTTCCCAGACTTGCAGCAGCTCAGCAAAGTCGGCACTGGATGGGGTTTCAATGTTCATATCTTGTGGTTTTCCAATCCTGGGTCGGGTTGTGGTGCTCTTTGAGAGCCAGGCCGAGCAGGATGCGCTCATCTTTCCCCGGCGAGTTGCATGGTTTATATCCATGGGCTTAATTAGGCTCTGGTTAGCGCTACTCAGCCCCTGAGGTTATTGCCCGGCTTGCACCATTTGCAGAATTTTGCGGGCCTTCTCAAAGTGATCCAGTTTATGGGTCTGGATCCACCAGGTTGCGGCCTCCATGAGCAACTCGGGATCATCATTCTTGTTGGCAAAGAAGGCATAGAAGGAGACGCCAACATTTTCGCCCTTCTGGGCGATTTTTTGCTGGCAGACATGGATAACTTTTTGTCGCAGGCTGGCACGCATCTCGATTGTTCCCTCAATCTGGAAAGTCATTTTTAGGTGTTTTGCTGTTGCAACTGAGCTTGTTGCGCCTTGGTCAGTTTACTGACAACCAGGGCGTAGGATGCCTCAATCAGGTCACGGAGCATATCCTCGCTGACCTCACCATTCAAGGTTAGCGTGAACCAATGCTGCTTATTCATGTAATAGCCGGGCACTATCGCCTCAAAGCTATCGATCAGTGCCAGCACGTCGGCAGGTTTGGCCTTGAGTGTCACCCTCGGGGGCGTTTCCTGCTCGGCCAGCAGAGCAAACATCTTACCCATGACCTTATAGACTCTGGCCTCAGGACCAAAAGGATAGTCGGCAGTGGCGTTGGGGCATTGCTGTAACAGTTTCTTGAGTTGTGTCAGTGTCATGGCGTTCTCTGTCATTTTGGGGGAGTATAATAATACCGGCTTCAGTCGACGTTTTGTTGATAACCGAACAGGACAAGCGTATCGGTCCCAAATTGGCAAGGGAGCTGACCTAGGGTTTTCAGTTCCGTGCTCAGCTCTGAAAATAAATCTGTCATCTCGTTTGCTCCCCAAGCCGATATTCTGGCTGGACGTTTTACTTTCAACTTGTCTATCTCGTTGTAGCTGACTGAACATCTGACATAAGTAAAGTGTGTCGTACCCAGCTCAGATAGAATCAGATCGGCGCGTTCGACATCCAGTGGAAAGTCTTCATCCTGCAGGCGTTTGAGCTGTAGATAGACGGGGTACTTGGCCAGAACAGTCAATACCTTGCGCCACTTGGTGTTACTCATGAGTCCGTGCATGGAACAAGTCTCTAAATTGAACAAGGCGCAAACACGCTCTCAGGAGAAAAGGCATATTGCAGCCAGGCCTTCAGCCATTGAAGCGTTTACACATAAAATACCTGTCCGGACTGCCGGGAATTCCGCTGACCGAACCGACAACTGCAAACCCTTGTTTGGCATAAAATGCCGGCGCCTGAAACGACAAAGTGTCGAGCTGCGCAGCCAGGCACCCCCGTTTGATTGCCTCTTGCTCGCACAGAGCCATTAAGCGGCTGCCAAGACCTGAACCTCTATGCTCCTTCGCGACCCAAACAACCTCAATCAGCAACTGGCGATAGATGCTGCGGCCACTCACGCCACCAATGAGTTGTCCCTCGGAATCGCGGGCGATTGCGGCCAGAGGTTGGCTAGTTTCGTTTATATAGCTGTGATTATAGGTTCTGAGCTTGTCGATAAGCTCATTTTGCAGGTCATCATCAACTTGCTGTAAAAGGTCAATCTGCATACCGATTTCCTTGAGTTGTTGTTGGTTGTTTTGGATCCAGTCTTAATCAAATCAGGGGTTAAGGCTGCTGTCATTTTATGCTCAAGGCCCAAGCTCAAGGCTAATGCTCAAGGTTGAGTGTCGCGTTATCTATCAAGGTCAGATATCCCTGCTCTTCGGTCAGTTTGATCAAAACCGACAAGGTGACTTCCCTTAACGGTTCGCTTGTATCAGCAAGGCCCGCGTCGATGGAAAAGCTGTACTCTGTGGGTGTCTCGGTATTTATCAACGCCTGCACTTGCCTGAAACTGCTTATTGCCGTTTCAGAGAGTGCCAATTGGTAATGATGTTTCATAGGGCTGGTGCTGAACAGTCCCTCGTTTTGGGGGATAATCTCAGTCGATTCCAGTCTGAGCGGGAAGCGATAACTGGATATTCCCTTACTGCTATCCAGCTCCAGGGTCAGTTCAGTGGTATCAAGGTCGAGTTTGCCCGGCGCATCGATAAGGATCTGCGATCTGATGACTTGCGGGTTTAATTGAACAAAATCCTGCTCATCGAAGGAGCTTAGACTGAGCATGGTGCCAAGTGGAATATTGGCACAACCGACAATAAAAAAGCTTATCCCAAAAACAGCTAACATCCTTTTTATCATTATTCTTTCCCTGTCCTTTATACAATCAAGTCTGATAGTGAATTTGGATTTGCTGATGAGCATGCTAATCGAGCCATTGCCCGGATTGCTCCAGGATCAACTCGCCATGTTGATTGGTGACGCTAAGCTCGCCAAAGACGGAAACAAAGTAATTGATTGAGCCGTTTTGAAACTCATAGCAGGGGGTAACACCATCATTGCACACAGTGTGTACTGTTCTGCCGGTTAATCTTATTTTATTCCGCGACTTTTTGGACTGGCCTATATAGGAAACATCGTCACATAACATTTCACTTTCACAGTTGATTTCTATCTCTATTTTATAACCATCCGTTTCCAGTGTTTAGGCAATAGCGGCAGTCGAGAATAGAATAATCGGGAGGCAAAACAGTCTTTTCATACTTGAGTTCCGCTTGGTGTAGTTGGTTGTCAGTCGCGGTTTGAGACTGGGCTCCTGAAGCGTATCTGAGTGCTGCGCGGCTCTATCCCAAGCCATTGCCTTAAATACAGCTTTAAAACAGTGCATGAAAATAGTGCATTAAGACAATAGCTACCGCACGGCCGAAAGTCCCTTTCGTCCCTGAAGCCGAGATGATTAGCTTGATACAAGGATCTCGGTTTTACATGCTTCTCTTTGCAACCGCATAGAGAATGATTCAAGGGTATCTTGTTACCCTGTGCCAACACAAGCAACAAGCGCAAAGTCATTGTAAGGCAAGCATAAAAAAGCCAGGGAATACCCTGGCTGGAGGATTAAAGAGGGCTGAGATTAGCTGGCGTCCTTCATGGCACGGGTAAAGTCGGCCAGAGTGCTCAGTAGCATATCGGGTGCATTTTGGTGTTGCTCAATGATCCTGACCACGGCAGAGCCTGAGATGGCACCGGCGGCGCCTGCGGCAATTGCGGCGCTGACCTGAGCCGGCTCGGCGATACCGAACCCCAGCAGTGGAGGCGGCGCATCGAAGGCTTTAAGCTTGGCCAGTACCTCATCCACCGGCATACCGGCCTTATTGTCGGCGCCTGTTACCCCGGCGCGGGACAGCAGATAGGTGTAGCCTTCAGCGGCTTCACTCACCGTCTTGAGGGTATCATCATCGGCATTGGGTGGCGCAATAAAGATAGGCGCTATGGCATGGGCCTTGGCGGCTTCTATAAAAGGTGCGGCTTCCTCAACCGGCACGTCGGCTATCAGCACTGAATCCACCCCGGCCTCGGCGGCGCGGCGATAGAAGTTGTCGATGCCGTTGGCGTATACCAGATTGGCGTACAACAGCAGGCCGATGGGCAACTCGGGATAACGGCTACGTACCTCGGCGATAAGCTCGAAGCACTTGGCCGGCGTGGTACCTGCAGCCAGCGCCCGTAAGTTGGCGCCCTGGATCACCGGGCCATCGGCCAGCGGGTCGGAAAAGGGGAAGCCCAGCTCAAGGGCGTCGGCGCCATGGGCAATCAGGGTGTCGATAATCTGCAGCGACAGCTCAGGGCCGGGATCGCCCAGTGTCACAAAGGGAACAAAGGCGCCGCGGCCTTCGGCCTGCAGCCGGGCAAAAGTGGTTTGATAACGTGTACTCATGCCTGTGACTCCTGTGATTTATCTGACTGCGCAGATGCAGCCTGGCGCTCTGCCAGGATATCGGAAACGGTAAATATGTCTTTATCGCCGCGGCCGGAGAGGTTAACCACCAGTATGGTTTCTTCGCGGCACTCTTTGGCAAGCCTGATGGCATAGGCCAGCGCGTGGGCCGACTCCAGCGCAGGAATAATCCCTTCGCAGCGGGCCAGTAACTGGAAGGCCTCCAGCGCCTCTTCATCGGTGGCCGACTCATAGGTGGCGCGTCCGGTGGCGTTGAGGTGGGCGTGTTGCGGGCCGACAGAGGGGAAATCCAACCCGGCAGAGATGGAGTAAGATTCTTCTATCTGGCCGTTGCTGTCCTGCATCAAGGGCGCCTTCATGCCAAAAAAGATGCCTGTCTTGCCGTGCCGCAGCGGCGCGCCGTGCATCGGCGTATCTATGCCTTTTCCGGCCGGCTCAACGCCTATGAGGCGCACCGAGGCTTCATCTATGAAGTCGGCAAACATACCTATGGCGTTGGAGCCGCCGCCAACACAGGCAATGACGGCGTCCGGCAGTCGGCCTTCACGCTCAAGGGTCTGCGCCTTGGTTTCGGCGCCTATCATGCGCTGGAACTCCCTGACTATGGTGGGGAAAGGGTGAGGCCCGGCGGCGGTACCCAGCAGGTAGTGCGCCTTGTCATAGCTGCCGGACCAGTCGCGCATCGCCTCGTTGCAGGCATCTTTGAGAGTGGCAGAGCCTGAGGTGACAGGAATGACCTCGGCGCCCATCAAACGCATGCGGAACACATTGGGGCTTTGGCGCTCCACATCTTTGGCGCCCATGTAGATTTTACACTTAAGGCCCAGCAGGGCGCAGGCCAGGGCGGTGGCCACCCCGTGTTGACCGGCGCCGGTTTCGGCGATGATCTCTTTTTTACCCATGCGTTTGGCCAGCAGCGCCTGCCCCAACACCTGGTTGGTCTTGTGGGCGCCGCCGTGCAGCAGATCTTCCCGCTTGAGGTAGATTTTCACCTTATCATTGGGCGACAGGTTACGGGTCAGGGTCAAGGCGGTGGGGCGCCCGGCATAGTTTTTCAAAAGCTCGGTGAACTCGGCCTGAAAGGCGGGATCATTCTGGGCCTCGACAAAGGCGCTTTCCAACTGCTTCAACGCCGGTATCAAAATCTGCGGCACATACATGCCGCCGTATTCCCCGAAATAAGGGTTGAGTTTTAACTCGCTCATACTGCTTTCCTTAGGATACTTGTTACGCCTGTCTGACAGGCGAATGCTGTTGTTCTTGTCAGGCTTTGAGCTGCTTAAACACCGCCTGCAGTGCTGCTCTGTCTTTGATGCCGGGGGCGCTTTCCACCCCTGAGTTAAAGTCCAGCCCGAAAAAGCCCTGGGTGGCAGCCAAGGCGGCGTTGTCCGGACTCAGGCCACCGGCAAGCATGGCACGCTCACGCTGGGCAAGCCCTTGCTGCCAATCGAAATGTTTGCCGGTACCACCAAAGCTGTCGCCGCTTTTACTGTCATAGAGATAGCGGTCGGCGCCTTCCGGCAAGGTTGGCAGCTCGCCGCCGTCGACATTGACCGGAACAGCCTTCCAGATCTCGGCCTGGTGCCCGTTTTGCTCAAGCAGCAACTTGAGCTTGGCAATATCTTCGCTTGATTCACTGCCATGAAGCTGCAGCGTGCTCAGTTTCAGTTCATTGGCCAGCTCGGCCATCTTAGCCGGTGATTCATTGACAAATACCCCTACCATCGCCAGTTTACGCGGCTGCTCGGCGTTGTAACGGCACAGCTCGGCGGCGTGGGCGCGGCTGACACAACGGGGGGACTTGGCGGCGAAGATGAGGCCGCCATAGATGGCGCCGGATTTTGCCGCATCCAGCAGATCCTGCTCCCGGGTCAGGCCACACACCTTGTTGTTGCCATAGATAAGGCGGCGACAGGCCAGATCCAAATCGGCCTCGGCCATCAGCGAGCTGCCTACCAAAAAGCCGTCGACCAGCGGGCTGAGGCGGCGTACATCCTCACGGCTGTAGATCCCGGATTCGCTGATGATCAGTGTCCCCTCGGGGATCTTGGGGGCTAAGTATTCTGTCATCGCCAGATCTGTACTCAGATCCCTGAGGTTGCGGTTGTTGATGCCAATAATCGGCGCGCCCAGAGCCAGCGCACGCTTGAGTTCTTCCTCGTTGGAGACTTCGGTGAGGGTGTCGAGGGCATATTGCTCGGCTTCGCTCGCCAGCAATCGATACTGCTCATCGCTGAGTACCGACAGCATCAGCAAGATGGCATCGGCGCCCTGATGGGCCGCCAACTTAACCTGATAAGACGAAACAAAAAAGTCTTTGCACAATACCGGCTGTTTGATTCTGGCCCGCACCTTGGGCAAATAGCGAAAGTCACCCTGAAAGAAGGCCTCGTCTGTCAGTACCGACACCGCGGAGGCGTAGCGGCTGTAAACATCGGCAATGGCAACCGGGTCGAAGTCTTTGCGGATAAGCCCTTTGGAGGGGCTGGCCTTCTTGCATTCCAGAATAAAGCCGGCGCCTTTTGCACTGAGTGCCTGATACAGGCTGCGATCCGACGTCTTGGGCGTCAGGCTCTCTTCGGGAAAACGCAGCTTGAGGGCTTCAATATGCTGCTGCTTGGTGGCGACGATACGCTCAAGCACGTTACTCATGATATAGCTCCTGCCTTGCTGGGTTGTGGTGAGTTGGCGTCATTGTTTTCAGTCTGGGTTTGGTGGGCCTTGTCCGCCAGGGCGTTGAGTTTGGCACAGGCGCGGCCATCATCCAGGGTGGCCAGTGCCAGTTGGGTGGCCTGTTTGAGATTGTCTGCCTTGCCAGCGAGATAGAGTACGCAGGCGGCATTGATGGCCACGGCGTGACGCTGGGCGGCGCTGCCTTTACCGGCGAACAGTGCTTGGGTAATAAGGGCGTTTTCTGCCGGGGTGCCGCCTTCCAGCTCGGCCAGCGTCGCCTGCGGCACGCCAAAGTCTGCCGGGGTGAGGCGATATTCCACTATCTTTTCACCCTTGAGTTCGGCCACCTGAGTTTCGCCGTGCAGCGCCACTTCATCCAGGCCGCTGCCGTGAACGACCATGGCGCCTTTGACGCCAAGGGCCCGCAACACCTCGGCGATGGGACGAACCAAGCTCGGGCTGTAGACCCCAAGCAGCATATAGTCGGGGCGAGCCGGATTAATCAGCGGGCCGAGTACATTGAACAGGGTGCGGGTCTTGAGCGCTTGGCGTACAGGCACAGCGTGCCGCACTCCACCGTGATAATGGGGTGCAAACAGAAAACACAGGCCGTTGTCTGCAAGGTGTTTGGCGGCGCACTCGGGCGACATGGTCAAGTCTATGCCGAACTGTGCCAGCAGATCGGAAGAGCCCGACTTGCTGGACACCCCGCGGTTGCCGTGTTTGGCAACATTGACCCCGGCTGCGGCGGCAACAAAGGCGGCCGTGGTAGAGATATTGATGGTGTTGTGGCCGTCACCGCCGGTGCCGACAATATCCACTACCCTTTGGCATTGGTGCGGAAACGGCTTGGCGGCGGCCAGCAGGGCATCGGCGGCGCCGCTGATCTCGTCTATGGTTTCGCCCTTGAGCTTGAGCGCGATCAGCATGGCTGCCATCTGGCTTTCACTGAGCTTGCCGTCGATAAGCTCGGCAAACAGGCTGGCGGCTTGGCTACGGCTCAAAGACTCGCCCCGGTACAGGCTGTCGAACAGAGGTTGCAGTTCAGTCATGGCAGGTTTCCTCGCGGCTCATGGTCAGGTATTGCAGTGTTTGCACCAGCAAGGTGCTGCCAAGGGTGGTGAGAATCGATTCGGGGTGGAACTGGAAGCCGACGGCGGCATCACAGCGATGGCTGATGGCCATAGGCATGCCTTCGGTGGTGGCAATCACCTCCAGGCAGTCGGGCACCTTGGTTGCCACCAGCGAATGATAGCGGGCCACAGGCAAGGGAGATGGCAGGTTGGCAAACAGGCCGTCGCAGTTGTGCTCTACCGGGCTGGCCTTACCGTGTACCACTTGGGGGGCACGCTCAACCTTGCCGCCGTAATGTTCAACCAGGGCCTGGTGACCAAGGCAGATACCGAGAATGGGCAGTTTGCCGGCCAGCAGCGCAATAAGCTCCATCATGCAACCGGCTTCTCTGGGGGCGCCCGGGCCGGGAGATAGAATAAGCGCCGCCTGACCCGGCTCCGCCAGCATCCGCTCGGCGAGCAACTGGGCACTGACATTATTGCGGTACACCAGCACTTCAAAGCTCAGGCTGCGGAACTGATCCACCAGGTTGTAGGTGAAGGAGTCGAAGTTATCCAATAGATAGAGTTTCACAGGCCACCTCCCATCTTGATTGCACTGATCACTGCCTGCGCTTTTTGCGCGGTCTCGTCGGCCTCGGCCTGGGGATCTGAATCATAGACCACTCCGGCCCCGGCCTGGATGTGCGCTATGCCTTCGCTGACGAAGGCGGAGCGGATCACTATGCAAGTGTCCATATCGCCAAGGGCGTTGAGATAACCTACGGCGCCGCCATAGCTGCCGCGGCGTTGCTGCTCGGTTTCACGAATGAGTTGGGCGGCGCGCACCTTGGGGGCACCCACCAGGGTGCCCATGTTCATGCAGGCCTGATACGCGTGCAGGGCGTCGAGATCTTCCCTAAGCTGCCCGGTTACCCGGCTGACCAGATGCATCACATGGGAGTATCTGTCTACCTTCAGCTGCTCGGCCACTTTACGACTGCCACTCTGGCTGATGCGGGCGATATCGTTGCGGGCCAAGTCCACCAACATGATGTGCTCCGACAACTCTTTCTTGTCCAGTCTCAGCTCCAGCTCTATGCGGCTGTCGAGATCGAAATCTATCTCGCCATCTGGGGTCTTGCCGCGTTTGCGAGTACCGGCGATGGGGTAAACCTCAACCTGATTGCCCTCGGCTTCATACTTGAGGGCGCTTTCCGGAGAGGCGCCAAACAGGGTGAAGTCGGCGCTGCGCAGGTAAAACATATAGGGGCTGGGGTTGGTCAGTCTCAGTGCCCGATAGGCGCCCAGAGTATTGGGGCAGGGCAGGCTGAAACTGCGTGATGGCACAACCTGAAAGATATCACCGGCGCAGATATGCTCCTTGAGGCGGCTCACCTGGCGGCAAAAATCGGCGTCACTGATATTGACGCTGGCCTCGGCATGTACACCGCTTAAAGGGGCGACATCTTCCAGCAGCTGGCAGTTGGTTTCTATGGCGTCCAGTCTGGCGCCAAGCTCGGTCTGCACCTCGCTGTTGCCATTAAACTCCATCACCACGGCTTCGGCGCAGCCCTTTTGGTGATCCACTGTTATCAGGGTTTCAGCCAGATAAAACAGATAGTCGGGGCAGTGGTTGGCGCCCTGGCTTACGCTTGGCAGCGGCTCTGTGCTGGCGATAAGGTCGTACCCCAAAACGCCGCCCAGAAATCCGGTTTCAAACTGGCTCTCGTTTTCATCAACCAGACCCTGCTGCAGCAATCTCAGGCCATCGAGCGGCGAGCCTGCCTTGAGTCTGGCATCTTCATCCAGCTCGGCAGTGATGGGGCGCAGCACGACCTTGAGGCTCTGCTGTTCCAGGCTGACCTCACCGCGCGAGTTAAAGAAGTCGTGAATGGCGGGTAGCAGTCCGGCGCCGTTGTCTGTCAAAGCCTCGAAGCTCAAGGTCGACCCGTCACAGCGAATGGCCAGCGCCGCGTGGCTGAGGATAATGCTCTTCAGGTGATCCTTGCTGTCGATTTCGGCCGACTCCAGCAACATGCTGTGAGGCTTGTCCCGCGTCAGTTGCTGATACAGTTTCAGGGGATCGTCGTAATAGGGCAGTGACCGCGTCTGGCGGTGTACTCTGGCGATTGGCTCGATTCTGTTCATCTGTCCTTCCTGTTGTTCCGCTGTTTAGCCTGGCTGCGGGGTTTTCCTGACCGTTAAGCACAAAAAAGCCCGCAATCTCTTGCGGGCTTTTTGTTGAATTTGGCTGCGTTATTTTCAATCGTGCACAGCGCTTCACACTACCCGCGTTAAGGGAAGTGCCACCACCAGATGATGTTGAGTGAAGCGTTGAAGTGTGTCATTGAAAATTTGTCCTCTCGACGTTTGATCTATAGAAAAACCCAGCTGCCCGCCAATGTCAATTGAATATTTTTAATTTATGCAAATTTCTGCCAATTTGCCGTCGCCCAGCGGAGATAAATCGCATTTTGCCAACAAAACCAAGTACAATAGCGCTATGATAACTGAAAATACTTTGGCCGATCTTCACAGCCATACCACAGCCTCAGATGGCCAACTGACACCGTCTCAGTTGCTCGAACGCGCCCTGGAAAAGGGGGTTGAGCTGCTGGCGATTACCGATCATGACACAGTCGCCGGGCTGGATGAGGCCCATGCCTTCAATGCCGGGCAGAGCACGCCTTTGACTTTGGTAGACGGGGTTGAGATCTCTACCCGTTGGCACGCCTATGATATTCATATCGTGGCGCTGGATATTGACCGCCACGACGAAAACCTGCTTGTCTTTCTCGAGCGTCAACGTGAGCTCAGGGAAGAGCGGGCTCGTGAAATAGGCGTAAGGCTTGAAAAGGCCGGTATTCCAGGGGCCTACGAAGGCGCCAGGGCGCTCGCCGGTGATGCGGCACTGAGCCGTGGCCATTACGCCCGTTTCCTGGCCGAGCAGGGGCATGCGCCGGATAGCGCCAGCGTGTTCAAGAAGTTTCTCGGCCGTGGCAAGACGGGCTATGTGCCCAACAACTGGGGCGAGATGGCGACGGCCATAGAGGTAATTCACAACGCAGGTGGAGTGGCCGTGTTGGCCCACCCCAGTGGCTATCAACTGTCGGCCAAGTGGCTCAAACGCCTGGTGCGCGAATTCAAGGCCGCCGGTGGTGATGCCATGGAGGTGGTGCTCGGGCAGCAAACCACAGACGACAGAAATAATTTAGGGGCGCTGGCCACTCTCAACGGCCTCTACGCCTCGGTGGGATCCGATTTCCACTTTCCCGGCCGCTGGCTGGAACTGGGCAAGAATCTGTATCGGCCCCAGGGATTGAACTGGGTCTGGCAATGCAAGCAATGGACAATAACTAAATGAGTCAATTTTTCTACGTACATGAGGTGAATCCTCAAACCCGTCTGATAAGCCAGGCGGTGAGCATTCTGAAAAGCGGCGGGGTCATAGTTTACCCCACAGATTCCGGTTATGCGCTGGGTTGTATGATTGGCGATAAAGACGCCATGAGCCGTATCGCCAGAATTCGCCAGATAGACAATGATCATAACTTTTCGCTGATGTGTCGCGACTTATCTGAGCTGTCGACCTATGCCAGAGTCGATAATCAGGCGTTTCGCATCCTGAAGAACAACACACCGGGTTGTTACACCTTCATCTTCAAGGCCACCAAAGAGGTGCCAAGAAGGCTGCAGAACGAAAAGAAACGCACCATAGGCATTCGGGTACCGAACAATGTTATCGCCCTGGCGCTGTTGGAAGCTCTGGGTGAACCCCTGATGTCCACCAGTCTTATTCTGCCCGGCAACGACTTTACCGAGTCGGATCCCGAGCATATCCGCGATATTCTCGAACATCAGGTAGATGCCATTCTCCACGGCGGTTACCTGGGCGAAAAGCCCACCACAGTGATAGACATGTCTGAAGGCGAAATGGTCATAGTCCGTGAAGGCAGTGGCGATATCAGCCCATTTCTTTAACCGCTCAATAAAGGTATAATCGCGCGTTTGGTCGGCCTATGCCGCCTTAAGGATGCTGCCAGAGGAGAGAAAACGGCTTGAGTGAAGGCGTTCAACAGAGTCTGCCGCTTGCCGTAGTGCGGGGTGAGGCGCTCAGAGAGCTGCCTGCCGATCTCTTTATTCCTCCCGAGGCGCTTGAGGTGTTTCTTGAGGCGTTTGAAGGGCCGCTCGACTTGCTTTTGTACCTGATCCGCAAGCAAAAAATGGATGTGGTAGATCTGCCCATCCACAGGATCACCGCCCAGTATCTTGAGTATATCGAGCTGCTGCAGGGCGCCAGGGTAGAGCTGGCGGCCGACTATCTGGTGATGGCGGCAACATTGGCGGAAATCAAGTCGCGCTTGCTGTTGCCAAGGCCGGAGCTGGAAGCCGAGGAAGAGGAAGACCCCAGAGCCGTGTTGATCCGCCAACTCAAGGCTTATGAAGCCATCAAAGAGGCGGCGGTGCGGCTGGATGAACTGCCCCGGCTCGAGCGGGACGTATTCCAGGCCAAGGCGGGCAAGGCGCCGGATATCAAGCCCTTGCTGGTGCCGCCGGATGTGTCTTTGGCCGAACTGGCCCGGGCCTTTGGCGAGGTACTCAAGCGGGTGGAAGCCAGCACTTCTCACCAGGTGCAGCGCGAGCAGCTTTCTACCCGGGAGCGGATGAGCCAAATTCTGGCCATGCTCTCCAGTGAGCATTACACCCCTTTTGAAGCCCTGTTCAAGGTGGAAGAGGGGCGTGCCGGAGTGGTGGTCAGCTTTCTGGCGTTGATGGAATTGGTAAAGGAACTGCTGGTGGAACTGATCCAGGCCGAACCTTTATCGCGAATTTATCTCAAGGCGTACTGACGGGAGCCGACTTGGCGAAGATTAACGACCTTCAGCTGAAACAACTGATCGAAGCCAGCCTGTTTGTGCTGGCCAAGCCCATGACCTTGAAGGCGCTGAGAGAAACCGTGCTGGCCGATTTCAGTGTCTCCCGCGAGCGTATTCGCGCCGCGGTGGATGAATTGACCCTGGATTACCAGGAGCGTGGAGTACAACTGGTCAAGGTTGCCGGCGGTTATCGGTTTCAGACCCGCGACAGCCTCAGCCCCTTGCTGCAACCTTTGTGGCAGGAGCAGGCGCCCAAGTACTCCAGGGCAACATTGGAAACCCTGGCGGTTATCGCCTACCGTCAGCCTGTGACCCGCGGCGAAATTGAGCTGGTCAGAGGGGTGGCTGTCGGCAGCCAGATTATCAAGAATTTAACAGACAGACGCTGGATCCGCGTTGTGGGACACAAAGAGGTGCCGGGAAGGCCTTCGTTATACGCCACCACTACAGAGTTTCTGGCTTACTTCGGTCTGGACAGCATAGCGGATCTGCCGCCTCTGTCTGACGCCGAATCATTAGAGGCGGTATTTTCGGGGATGAAAACACCGCCGGAACCCTTAGAAGAGTCAACTTGAATGAGCGAAAAATTGCAGAAAGTCTTGGCCCGTGCAGGCCATGGCTCCCGTCGTGAGATGGAGGCATGGATTGCTGCAGGTCGCGTGAGTATTGACGGAGAAATCGCCAAACTGGGTGATCGCATCGAAGCCGACGCCAAGGTACGTATCGATGGCCGTGCGGTATCGTTGAAATCTGCCGATGATGTGATCTGCCGGGTACTGGCCTACCACAAGCCGGAAGGGGAGATCTGCTCGCGCAAAGATCCCGAAGGCCGGCCCACAGTATTCGATCGTCTGCCCCGCACCCGAGACAGCCGCTGGGTTGCAGTGGGACGTTTGGATATCAACACCTCGGGTTTGCTGCTATTCACCTCAGACGGTGAACTGGCCAACCGCCTGATGCACCCCTCCAATGAAGTGGAGCGTGAGTACGCCGTGCGTACCTTCGGTGAAGTGCCGGAAGCGGCGCTGCAGCGTCTGCGTAGCGGCGTTATGCTGGAAGATGGCCCGGCCCAGTTTGACCATATCAAGGCCGCCGGTGGCGAAGGCATCAACCAATGGTGGCACGTTACCCTGCGTGAAGGGCGTAACCGTGAAGTGCGTCGTCTGTGGGAATCCCAGGAAGTGCAGGTGAGCCGCCTTATTCGGGTGCGTTACGGCATGATAGAACTGCCCAAGAGCCTGCCTCGTGGTGGCTGGGTCGAACTGCCGCTGGAGCAGGTTAACTACCTGCGCCAATTGGCGGGCATGGATCCGGAAACCCGCTCCATGCTGGGTGCCGACAAACACAGCGTGGCCCGTAACAAGGTGCGCAGTGCCAAGGTGCGCCGCGCCGTGCGTAAACACAAGACGGCGGCGGGTAAGCCCAAGCCAACCCGGCAGCGCAGCTGATGCCGCCAAGGCTTTATCGGCAGTGTGTTAAAGCTTGTCGATAGCCTGTCTAATCCCATCTAAAGATGTGATTCCAATGCAATGAAAGGTCGCCGCGGCGGCCTTTTTTGTTGCTGTTTTTCTAAGCTTTTTTCAACAGTTTCTCGCTGCTTTTTCATAGTTTTATCACCGTTTCTGCCATAGCTTTTTACCAAAGTTTTTTGCCATCACTTTTTACCGTAAAAAGTCCACTTACCTTGGCGCAGTTAAGTCATGGTATAAGATAAAGGAACAGCAACTCAGGGAGCCAAGGCATGCAGCTGATCTCACACACAAAAATTTGGGACCAAGGCGAACACAACGCCTTTTGCGATCTATGCCGCTGGCAGGGGGCGCTCTACTGCGTCTTTCGGGAGGGCCAAGCCCATGTGTCTGATGACGGTGCGCTGAGAGTGCTTAAATCCAGCGACGATGGCCAAAGCTGGCAAGCCGAGGCGCTTATTCAAAGCGAGCTTGGCGATCTGCGCGACGGCAAACTGCTCGCCCATGCCGGCTGTTTATGGCTTTTTGGCGCAGCCTCCAAACATGGCAAGGCGCCGCTGCAGTCTTTGATGTGGCACTCGCTGGATGGCATCAACTGGTCGGCCCCCGAAAAAGTCGTCGATACCGGATACTGGCTCTGGCGGGTGACCGAGGCCGAAGATGGCCTCTACGGCGTGGGCTATCGCCCAGGCGCCGATGGTGATGTCAGGCTCTATCGCAGTGAGCGCCTGCAAGCATCACAAACCGGCACGCTGCAATTTACGCCCTGGGTCGCCCCCTTGCAAAATGACGGCTATGTTAACGAATCATCACTGCTGTTTCGTGGCGGCGAGCAGATTCGCTCTGCTCAAACCTCTTCAGATACAGAAGCGCTTTGCCTATTAAGGCGCGATCCTGTGTGGGACGCACAAGAAACCGGCCTGCTCGGCAAGGCCAAGGCACCTTTCAAAACCTGGCACTGGCAGCAGCTCAGTTGCCGTATCGGTGGTCCGGTCGCCTTTTTCTATAACGACCGCCTGCTGGCCGTGGTGCGCCTCTATGACAATAAGGTGCGCACCTCGCTGGTGGAAATCGATAGCGCCACAGCCAAGGTCACTGAACTTTTGACTCTGCCATCTGGCGGCGATACCAGCTACGCCGGTATCGAGCTGGACGGCGATGAACTCAAGCTGGTGTACTACTCAAGCCATGAGGGCAAAACCGCCATCTATTTCGCCCGTATCGGGCTTAAAGGCTAAAGTACCAACCAATAGCTAAAGTACCAGCCAACAATACCTGTGTGCTCGACACCAGCGAGTGCGACTGAATTAGGTTTACTAACAGGGAAAATCGCTTTAGATTTCAAAGCCAGTCAATTCTGTTGCAAAAATCAGCCAAATCAGGACTTTGTGGTCTTTGTCAAAAACTTGACCTTTGGCTAATTGTTTTAACATTCAGTACTGGGTATTGTATAACCAATTCAACCGCTTAGCTTTAGCGCTTCCTTAAGCTCAGCGGCTCAAAGTCGGCGGCAGTGGTATTTTTCCGTTTTCAGCGGAATGCAGGGACGAGCAGAGTTTGGACTTGTCCGGTAGGTATGGGTCTTGCTGGGGGCGTATAGCCGCAAGATGCTGGTTGGGAAATTTTAAGGTAAGTTTACGCGTTATTTCTGTAACATTTTAGAAAATAGCATTAAATTCATAAAGTTAAAAAATGCAGCTGGTAGATAGTAGGTTTAGAAACCGCGCATGTGCACTATACAGCTGTTATGTTTTTATCAAACTGAGGAGTCAAATTTGAAGTTTATAGATGGAATTGCAATTTTGGGAGCGCTGGCTTGGGCTCCTCATTTGATAACTTTGATCAAAAATCATTTCACAAAACCAAAGGTAAGAATAATTACCTCTCGTTTTGCCGAATTAGGTTTTACTTCTTTCGGCCCAATTTTAAATTTACATTTAGCCTTTTCGGTTGAGCATAAAGATATTGTCGTATCAGACTTAAAAATTCGCTTAAAGCACCAAAGTGGTGAAGAGCGTGTATTCGAATGGCAAGGCATAAAGCAGAGTGTAGGTAAAATGACTACTCCTGATGCGGGGTCTATGCCTTTTGAAAAAGAACAATCTGTTCTAGCAATTAAACTCAATCAAACTCAGATAGAAGAACGGTTTATTCGTTTTCAAGATGTTGCTTTTATTGCATCAAAAAAAGAGTACGAAAATTCTGCTGTAAAAAAAATTGCATATCTAAAAGCTGAGAATAAATACGATGCAGAAGCGTTTCTTCGCGAACAAGAAATGATTGAATTATACAATTTCAACAAGCATTCATTTCCTTGGAAGGAAGGCGAGTACATTGCATCAATTGAAGTTCAATCACCAGAAAAATTTATTCTAGCGGACAACATTCGTAAATTTTCTTTATCTCCAGTCGATATTGAAGAGCTCTCAAAGAATAAAGACATTTTAGAAGCTGATTATAAAAGGCTCTTAGTTGGCAAAAAAGAAGGTGAACCTGATATTGTGTGGCAGTGGAGATCTCCCGCTTTATTAAAAACATAACAAACGCATTAACCACTCGCTGCGCTCGCTAAATAGCTGATCCGAATACTGCTAATACATGAAATACAGGACAGCCATCCATATCTTTTTGATGTTTCACACAGCCTTGACTAGGCTTTGAAATACCCATCAAAGCTCAGTCGCATGAAATACCATGAAATACAGGACAGCCATATCTTTTTGATGTTTCACACAGCCTTGACTAGGCTTTGAAATACCCATCAAAGCCCAGTCGAAGTTGGTTATGACCACTGCCCGTCGCCAGTTGATAGATGCTGAAAGTACGCCCTTTTACCACGTGATTAACCGTTGCGTTAGAAGGGCATTTTTGTGTGGTGAAGATGCACTGTCGGGGCGCAGTTACGAACATAGACGTGGCTGGATCGTGGATAAAATCAGACAGTTGTCGTCAATATTCTGCATCGACGTTTGCGCTTATGCGGTCATGAGTAATCACTACCATTTGGTGCTCAAAATCGACCTTGCTGCACAACAAGCGTTGTCGCCATTTGAAGTCATTGAGCGTTGGACAATGCTCTTTAGTGGCAATCCTGTGGCGGCAAAGTTCCTCAAGGGCGATAGTCTCTCAGAAGGTGAGCGAATACTGTTGGATACGCTGATTAGCGATTGGCAGGAACGCCTTGGCAGTATCAGTTGGTTTATGCGCTGTTTAAATGAAGATATCGCCCGCAAGGCCAATCGAGAAGATGGCTGCAAGGGCGTATTCTGGGAAGGGCGCTTTAAGTCGCAGGCGCTGCTCGATGAACAGGCGCTGCTGGCCTGCATGATGTATGTGGATTTAAATCCCATTCGCGCCGGTATTGCAGATTCGCTGCAAACTTCTGATTACACATCCATTCAGGAGCGCATAGAAGAAGTAGCTGAGCCTGCAACTGCCAACGCTTCACTTAAGCCACTGCTGCAATTTGACGGTGCGGCAACTACCGCCGAACAAAGCGGTATCCCGTTTCACTTTGCCGACTATCTGGAGCTGATTGATTGGACAGGTCGCGCGGTGCGGGAAGACAAGCGTGGCTTTATTGCCTCTTCCTCTTCTAGGCCCAAACTGTTGCTTGAGCTTGGTGTCAGCGACGATGCCTGGATAACTTCCGCCAAGGAGTTTCGCCGCCAGTATAGTGGCATGAGTGGCCGATGGGATGCCATGTGTGCCATGAAGGCCAAATATGGCGGTAAATGGTGCCGGGGTAAGCAACAAAGCCAAGCAATACACCCCTATTAACCTTAAACCGTTGGTGATTTTGCAGCAACAGGCTTAAGCCTGCCGTTGGCCTGCCTGGCAATCGCAGTTTTTGTATGAAGCACGCAGATTACTCATCTCAGAGAGTCTCATTTCCATAAAACTGTCGTTATTTATCAGATACTGCCCCCTGCAGTGTACTTCCTTGCTGCTCAGAAAGTGTTTAGGGGGTCCTGCATATTTGGCTGCATGTTTGTTGGAAAGTGTTTAGGATGTCCTGTATATTGCTGGGCCCAAAGGGGAAGTGCTTTATAAATGCAGTGATAGAAGGGGAGACTCAAGACTTACTTGAGTATATCTTGGCCTCGGTATTGTATCCTTTCCTTTTCAAAGGCTCCATTCAAGCCTAAATAACTATATGGACACCTCTCCGATGCAAGCACCGGCAGGTCTCTTTCTGACAAAGTAGC